>JBEKCN010001002.1:0-2557 GCA_050014855.1 Streptosporangiaceae bacterium
GCTACCGTAAGCGCATAGCCCCCATAGCGCGACCACGTCGATAGCGATGATCGTCAGGGACCAGAACGGGTAGGCCGGGATGAAGAACATCTGGCCAATGGCATTGAGCCCGACCACGGCTACCGCGAACCAGCGCGCCAGCTGGTTGCCCGCCAGGATCCCGGCCGCGGCCAGCAGTTGCAGCGCGCCCGCGATGAGGGCGATCCAGCCCCAGGCGCGCAAGTCGCCGAACACGTAATGGGCGTTGGCGATGAATACGTGTGAGTTGGCGACCGCGGCGATGCCGTCGATGAGATTAAAGCAGCCGACTACCAGCAGCAGGACCGACGCGAAGACGATCAGGCCGTAGCCTTCTGCCCGGCGCCCGCCCGTGCCCCGGGCTGGCGTGGTTGGTGCCGACGTCATGGTGCACCTCCGGTCAGAGTCGTGAGACGTTCGACTCTTCTAGCCTGTCTGAGCGGTTCGTGGAGATTCGTCACCCTGTCTGGGGTGATCCCCGGCTCGTCACCGGCGCCCTCCGGCGGTCATGGCAGCGCTGCCCGCTGCGCGCGCTTCCGCCGGGCCTGCACCGCAGAACGGTCTCAGAGCAGGCGCAGGTCGGCTGCCCGTTCGACGGCCTGCGAACGGGACGCTACCCCGAGCTTCTGATAGATGGACTTGAGATGGGTCTTCACCGTGTTACGGGAGACGTAAAGAGTGGCGGCGATCTGCGAATAGCTGCTGGCCGGCAGGAGCTTGAGGACGCGCAGCTCGGCAGTGGTCAAGGGTTCGGCGAGCAGGCGGTGGGACCGGGAGGCTACCGGCTGTGCCGCGTGTGCCTCCAGGGCCGCGGCGAGCAGCTGCTCGCTGAACGGGTCCGCCCGCGCCTGCGCGGAATCCGCAATCAGGTAGCTGGTCACCTGGGGTGTGGCCGTGACGACCGTGTTGAGGAACCCGGTGCGGCGTGCTGTCTGGAGGGCACCGCCCAGGATGCTTGCGGCCATCGGGTCACCGCGCTCGATCGCGGCGGCGGCCAGGAGAATCTGGCGCATCAGCGCGCGCCGCGGGGTGAGGTCGCCCAGCGCCGGGAACTGCAGGTGTTTTTGGGCGGCGTGGTGATCGCCAGCGGCGAGCGCGATCCTGGCCAGCAGCAGACCACGGCAGGCGGCGGGCAGCTTGCTGACCAGCCCGGCGGGAGAGCGCAGGTCCCCGAGCGACAGGCGCAGCAGTGCTTCGAGCTCATCGGCCCGCGCCAGCAGCACCGACCCGGTCCCGGCCAGGAGGAGCCGCGCTGCCTCAACAGTGGCCAGCGCTTCGCGGGCCTGCCCGCGGGCGGCCCAGATCCCGGCCCGGTCCAGCAACGCCAGGAACTCGAAGATGGGCCGCCGCTGTTCCGTTATCGACAGCGCCTGCTCGGTCAGCTGCTCCGCGGTGTCAAGGTCCCGCCCCTCCAGCGCTATGCCGGCGAGCACGCGCAGGCTATCCACGGCGAAAAAGTGCTGGTCAAATCCTAGCCGCCGGGCATCCGCATGAGCGGCGCGGGCGGCATCGGCGGCCTCGGGCAGGTGGCCGGCCTCGAACCAGGCCAGCGCCCGCGCACTGGGTACCAGCAGCAGCCTGGCCGGTTCGGCGAGCCCGGGAAGGGCAAGAGCCGCCGCCGCTTCCCGTTCCACCGCCTCGTAGTCTTCCAGGTACGGGTAGACACGCAGGAGGATCAACGGGACACCGGCGTTCCACTCGTCCTGCAGCTGCGTCCGCTCCTGGATGGCCCGCGCGCCAAGGCCTGCACGCACGGCCTCGTTGAGCTGGCCGGTCATCCCGTAGTGGAATGAGCGCATCACCGCGAACCGCGCCGCCAGCCTCGACTCAGGCGGGATCGATGGCCGGGCGCGGTCCAGCAGGTCCAGGTACTTGCCGCCGCGATCCGGGTCACCCCACAGCAGCAGGTCGGCGGCCAGGCCCAGCAGCCGGTCGGGCGCATCGGCGAGCAGCGAAGGGTCGACCGAGCTGAGATCCAGGGCGGCCGGCAGCGCCGAGTCGTGCAAGAAGCCGGGCACGACCCGGTCCTGCATGAGGTCCAGGGCCCGGTCGGCGTGCCGCGCGGCCAGGAAATGCCGGGTCGCGCGCCACGTGTCGCCGACGGCCTCGAACCATTCCGCTGCCCGCAGCTGGAGCGCCAGCTCGCGGTCCCGGTCTCTGGCCCTCAGCTCAGCGCGCAGCATCCGGCGCACCAGGTGGTGGTACCGGAAGCTGCTTCGCTCGTCGTCGAGCGCCACCAGGAACAGGTTGGCCGCGTCGATGCTGTGCAGCAGCGCCGCCGCGTCCCGCCTCGCGGTGACGGCGGCGCACGCGTCCGCGGTCAGCTCCCCCAAGACGGACGTGTCGAGCATGAACCGGGCGATCTCGGGCGGCTGCTGATCAAGAACTTCAGAGACGAAGTACTCGGCGATCGTGTGGCTGCGGACCTCCAGTGCCCGCGCGGCCCGCACCGGGTCGGTGGTGCCGCGTAGCGACAGCGCCGCCATCTGCAGCGCCGCAGCCCATCCCTCGCTGCGCTGATGAAGCAGCGCAAGCTCGG
>JBEKCN010001003.1:0-2556 GCA_050014855.1 Streptosporangiaceae bacterium
GTCTGCCGCCCGTGCTGGTCGTGGAACACCAGGCTGGCGGTGTCCACGCCCTCGATGCGGTAGACGTACCAGCCGTCCCCGTGCGCGTGCATCGGGACTCCCGGCCAGCCCGTGGCGGCCTTCGGAGGGTGGGTGCCCCAGACGTGAACATGGATGCTATCGGCCCATCCGCGTGGCGGGTGGAACCAGACCGTTAAAGCAGGCACACCAAGCATCATAGGAGAGCCGAACGGCGGCTGATCCCGCATCATGAGGGAACGGTTATGGCGGTGCCATCCGGGCAGCTGAGAGGTGCCGTGCTGCCGGAATGAAGATCTTCTTCCTCGACGGGGAAGTTATCTGCGCGCTGCTCGGGCTCATGCGAGACAGGTTCGTTCGCTGCGATGGAACCACGGGTCAGTTCGGAGAAATCAAAGATCCTCATCACGTAGGGACCGTGACTTCGTCCCCGGGAGCGCTCTTTCAGCGAGCGGGGGAGCCAGGCCGTCGAGGAAGAAGGCTTTCAGCCGCCTGGGTGTCTGGTCCGGGCCCGGGTTGTGCGGCAGCGGCTGTGCCAGCAGCGCGGTCAGGACGATGATGTCACGCGTGGTGGCGTCCGCGCGGATCGTGCCGTCGCGTCGGCCGCGTTCGAGGATGCGCTGGAGCGCCTGGTGGACGCTGGACCTGGCGGCGAGAGTTTCCGCGGCTGTCGGGATGGGACCGCCGTGCAGGGGGAGGACCAGCTGGTCCGCGTGGCTCATGGCACCGCCGCAGCCACCGGCCAATCATGACGCTACCGCAGGCCGGAGCGGGCGGAGCCGGTGCAGGTCCGCTGGGTAACGCACTCCTGTGCTAATACGGTGCCCTGGGCAGCGGTACGCCGCTGACCTGCACAAACGCCCCGGATCTACTTCCGTAGTGCCGCCACCCTCGGCGCGACCAGGGCGGCCGGGGCGGTCTTAACTTCTTTCGTACCTTCGTACTGCCCACCACCCTCCCGACGCGGGCGGGACCGCCCGTGGCACCCGGCAGACCAGCGCCACGCTGAGCCGGTGGCCGCCGCCGATGCGCCGCCGGGTCACCGGGATCTCCTTGATCCCCGCGTCGGCCGGGATGGGCCATTGGCAGACCCGTCTTCTGCCACTGCCGCATCCAGGCCGGCAGCAGAAAGACCTTGCTCATCCTCAGATACCTTTTGCTTACCTTCTCGGCCTACCTTTGCTTACCTGGCCGGCTTAGGAGGCGCGTACGCACCCGTTTATAGCGGTGTCCGTATGGGACCTAATTGGGAGAGCTAAGAACGTTCACCAACGGGCCCTTGACATCTGGAACCTATTCGTGTTGCCTACATGAGGGAAACGGTTTATGTAAAGGCGCAATCGGACGCGGGTATGTGATCAGGCCCCGTGGCGCAAAGATGCCAAGCGAAAGGTAAACTGACCATGCCATATATCATCAAGAATGAGGCTACCGGCTTCGCACTGGACAGCAACACCGACATGCAAGTCTATACGGGCAACCCGAACGGAGGCGCCTTCCAAAAATGGATACTCCAAGATGCCGGTAACGGCTTCTATCTCATCCAAGATGAGGGTACCAGTTTCGTGCTGGACAGCAATGCTGACAAGCAAGTCTATACGGGCAACTCGAACGGAGGCGCCTTTCAGCATTGGCAGCTACAAGATGCCGGTAACGGCTTCTGGGTCATACAGGATGAGGCTACCGGCTTCGTGCTGGACAGCAACGCTGACAAGCAAGCCTATACGGGCAGCCCGAACGGTGGCGCCTTCCAGCGTTGGCAATTCGTGGGCACAGGTTTCTAGCTATTTATCCCTGAAGGGGCAGACTGCGGCCAGCTACCGATACAGGGTGACGAGCCTGGAAAATCGGCCCAGCGGACGGCCACTGCTGGATGCTTCTGCACAGTCCATCCACTCCAACGGGGCAGAAGAACGAGTATGACACTGGGAGCCGCCGCCTCAAATCCCGCGTCCAAGGGCCCCGGCGGCCCCCAGTGTTTATTACCCCGTTCTCCGCGCACGCGGCTGACCCTTCGCCGGGTCGCCTGGCTCGCTGGCATCGATGCCCCGTGTACGGCGCTGCGCGCCACGCTGCGGCCTCTCGGCCCGCGGCCCCCGCGGGTGTGCCCCGCGGCCCCCGCGGGTGTGCCCCGCGGCCCCCGCGGTGCCTCGCATGCATGCGGGCGCGGGGCGCCGTGCTGGCCACAGGAACTCGCGGCCCGGCTGCGATGCTTTGCCGAACGCGGCGTGGGCGCCGGGGCCCGCAGCGGACCCGAAAGTACGAGGAAAGTCAGCAGCAGCGCCGCCGGGTCCGCCTGCGGGCCCGAGTCCGTCTCTGCAAACTCAGAATGCGATTGTGCTTCTTTGCTGTGGCGAGTCTCATTCGGCACGACAGCGGTCTCGGGAAGCAACCAAATACGTCAGTCCGGGCACCCGAGCGCAGGTCTCCGTCGCTTCAAGCGGGCCGGAGCGAATCTGCGTGGCTCAGGTGCCTCTCCGAGCGTCCGTGAGCGTTGACGAGGCCACTGGCTGAGGCGTCTGCTCCCACCGCTGAGTG
>JBEKCN010001004.1:0-2550 GCA_050014855.1 Streptosporangiaceae bacterium
CCCCGCCCACGCCCACGCCCCCATCCGGAGCGCCCGTGCAGCTCATCTATTCCGGCAAAGTCCGCGATCTGTACGCGGACGGTGACGACCTCATTCTGGTCGCTTCCGACCGGGTGAGCATCTACGACGTCGTGCTGCCGACGCCGATCCCGGACAAGGGCAAGATCTTGACCCAGCTGTCGCTGTGGTGGTTCGGCCAGCTGGCGGACATCGTGCCGAACCACGTGATCTCCGCGTCCGACGTGCCGCCTGAATGGGCCGGGCGGGCCATTAGGTGCCTTCGGCTGGAAATGATTCCGGTGGAATGCATCGCCCGGGGCTATCTCGCTGGTCTGGGGCTGGCGTCCTACCAGAAGGCGGGGAGCATCTCCGGGGTGCCGTTGCCGCCCGGTCTGACGGAGGGCGCCAAGCTGCCCGAGCCAATCTTCACGCCCACCACTAAGGCGGCGGCCGGGCACGACGAGCCGCTGACCTATGCGGAGACCGTCAGCCTGGTGGGCGGGGAAATGGCCGCCGAGCTCGAGCGGATCACGCTGGAGATCTATCGGCGGGGCGCCGCGCTGGCCGCGGAACGTGGCGTGCTCATCGCGGACACGAAGCTGGAATTCGGCCGGGCGGCGGATGGATCGCTGATGCTAGCCGACGAGGTGCTGACCCCGGATTCGTCGCGGTTCTGGCCCGCCGATTCGTGGGTGCCGGGTCGGCCGCAGCATTCTCTGGACAAGCAATTTCTGCGCGACTGGTCGGCAACGCTCGCCTGGGACCGGACCCCGCCCGGGCCGCCAATTCCCGAGGAGATCGTGGCGGCTACGCGAGCCCGCTACGAGAACGTTTACGAGCGCCTCACCGGGGCGCCCTGGAAAGGGTGACGGGCGGGACGGCCCACCCGGCTCGTGATCAGGGACAAGGATGATCCGCGGGCTGAGTAATCGGCGGCCTACGTAATTGCCAACTGGTGGTCCCCGCCGGTAATCCGCGACTAAATGATGCCCGGGCCAGGCGATCCGCGCCACGCGATCCGGGCCACGCGATCCGGGCCACGCGATCCGGGGCCAGTGATCCGGGGCCAGTGATCCGGCTGCGGATCCGGTGCTATGTCGCCTGGGGATCGATGATGCGGGGCTGGTCGACCACGCAGAGCCAGCTGCCGTCCGGCTGCCGACGCGCCATCTCCGCGGTCGCCCCGCCGCCAGGAAGGCGCGATGACGTCAGCACGATGTCTCCGTTGACCAGTGGCGCTGACTGCCTTCCGACGTCAATGTCGGGCTTCCGACCTCAATGTCGGGCGGTGAGCCAGAAATGCTTCATACACCTCCCGGATCGCCTTGGTGCCGGCGGCAGTCTCCCCCGACGGAAACGCCAATACAGCGCCCGTCTCGTATAGCGCGACCACTCCGTCCACGTCGCCCGCGTTAGCGCGATCAAGAAAAAGCCGCGCAAGATCCTCTGGCTTCGCCGGCTTCTCCCGGTCGCAAGCGAAATCCTGAGTCATGATCGCTTCCATTCGGAATCCGGATTGCCCTCCGTAGCAATCGTCCCACCAAGGGTCTGACATTTCCTGTCTCGTTCAAGAGATACGAATATAGCTTCTAATTCTATTGTCATATCCGTTCTAATACGATAATATGTTCTAAAGAAGGCATCCGTGACCTGCGGGAGGTGAGCGATGCCGGTTGATGACTCAGCGGGACAGTCGCCCCTCGGCGACCCGGATCAAGGCGGCTCAGGCCACGCCACCTCGGGCCAGAGTGGCTCGGACCGCGGCGGCTCAGGCCACGGCGCGGCAGGAAGCGCGGCGCCGGGCTTCAGGGCTGGTCCTGCCGAGACGGGCGATGGCGTCGATGGTGGGGCCGCTCGTGGCATTTGGCTGACCGCCTCGACCTGGGTACCTGAAGACCTCATTGAGGCATTGAGGCGGTGCGAGCCGGGCAGCGAAGGCAACGCTGCGGCGGTTGCGTTCTGCCAGGGTGGCCCGCTGGACGAACTGCCGCCCGGCCCGGCGCTGGCCGCCTTTCTCGCGAACGCCTCGGGACTGGCTGAAGCGCCGGGCCTGACTGAAGCGTCAAGGCCGACTAATGCACTGGGACTGACAGGAAAACTGGGACTGGCTCAGGCGCCGGGCGCCGTTGAGGCGCAGGGACTGTCCGGGGCGCCCGATGGCGTTGAGGTGCCGGAACTGGCTGAAGCGGCCGGACTGGCTGAAGCGGCCGGACTGTCCGGCGTGCGGGGACCGGCTGGGGCACCGGGGCAAGCTGAAGGGGCGGACCCAGCCGAGACATCAGACTCGGCGAGAACCGGTGGGACGTCGAAACTGGCGCGGTACGGGGACAATGCACTGCTCGGGCTGATCCGGGGCTGGCGACGAATAGCTTCGCAGGCGGCAGCCGCGGAGTTGGCCGCAGTGGCGGAGTTCAGCGAACGCCGCCAAGCCGAGGCCAAGACCGCCGGCTTGTGGGACAGCACCGCGGTCAATGCCGCCGACGACGAGATAGCCGCCGCGCTGACCACGACGTCACGCTCTACTCAGCTCCTCATCGACCGGGCCTCCGC
>JBEKCN010001005.1:0-2545 GCA_050014855.1 Streptosporangiaceae bacterium
CTCGACGCAATCAGCACACTATCCCGGGTCATAGGCGCATCCAGACGTGGCTTGGCCTCATCGGCCGCCCCGTCATGTTCAGGGGTTGGACTTCTCAGCAGGTCACATAGTCAGGCTGCTTCGGCTGCGACCTGTCCCTACCGGAGGCTCGCCGCGCGCGTTCTCGGGCCTGGCCTTTGGCGGCTCTTCACAATCGAGGGTGTGGTCCCCGTCGAGGTGCTCGGCGCGTCGGTGACCGGATAGGGGGTCGAGGTCTCCGGAGGATGAAGGCTCCGCGGTTCAGGTGGTTTCGAGCTGCACGAGACAGAACGGGTGTCCGGCCGGGTCGGCGTAGACCCGGTAGGTTTCGTCCTCGAGCACGACACGTTCCCCGAGCGGGACCGCGCCCAAGGCGCGCACCCGCTGATCGGCGATCTCGAGGTCGTCGACCCGCACATCCAGGTGAAGCTGCTGCGGTGGCCCCTGGTCCGGCCAGCCGGGCGGGCGGTAATCGGCGATCTGCTGGAACACCAGGCGTCGTCGGCCGTCGGAGGCGTCCGCGATGTCGACCCAGCCGGCGTTCTCCTGCACCCGCTCCCAGCCGAGGACGGCTGCCCAGAACCGGGCGGAGATGTCGGCGTCCGGGCAGTCCACGACGATGTTCATCAGCTCGCCGACAGGGGTGTCCACCCCGGGGAATGTAGCAGGTCTCAGGCTGGTTCGAGGGTTTCCAGGGCCGTTATCGGGCCCTTCACAATCGAGTGTGGTCCCCGTCGAGGTGCTCGGCGCGTCGGTGACCGGATAGGGGTCGAGGTCTCCCGAGGATGAAGGCTCCTACACGCTCATCTGGAAGACCCCGGCATGCCCGGCGCTACCGTCGCGGCGAGCCCCGCTGCTGGGTTCACGCGCGCCGATCTGACCACGTTCTGCCGTCTCGACGAGCTCGGACTTGAGGTGACCGGCCAGCGCCTCGAACCCGGCCGTGCCGTGCTCGCGTGCCGGGTCCTCGAACCCGACCAGTGGTGTCGCCGCTGCGGCTGCGAGGGCCTCGTGCGCGACACCGTGATCCGGCAGCTCGCCCACGAACCGCTCGGCTGGCGCCCCACCACGTTGGCGGTCACGATCCGTCGTTACCGGTGTGCCGAGTGTTCGCACGTGTGGCCAAGACACCACCCTCGCGGCCGAGCCGCGAGCGAAGTTGCCGCGTCGCGGGCTTCGGTGGGCGCTGGAGGCGATCGTGGTCCAGCACCTCACCGTGGCCCGGATCGCTGAGGGTCTCAGCGTCGCCTGGAACACCGCCAGCGACGCCGTCCTTGCCGAGGGCAAGCGGGCCCTGATCGATGACACCACCAGGTTCGACGGGGTCACCGCGATCGGGGCCGGCGAACACGTGTGGCGCCACACCAGACGCGGCGACAAGTACGTGACCGTGCATCGACCTCACCGGGATCCGCGACGGCACCGGCCCAGCACGGCTGCTCGACATGGTCCAGGGCCGCTCCAAGCAGGCGTTCAAGACCTGGCTGAGCCAGCGGCCAAAGGACCGGCGCGACGGTATCGGTCGTCGCGATGGACGGGTTCACCGGCTTCAAGACCGCTACCACCGAAGAACTACCAGACGCGGTCACCGTGATGGACCCGTTCCATGTGGTCCGCTTGGCCGGCGACGCCCTGGATCGGTGCCGGCGACGGATCCAGCAGATCATCCACGGCCACCGAGGCCGCAAGGACGACCCCCTCTACCGGGCCCGGCGGACCCTGCACACCGGTGCCGACCAGCTTACCGACAAGCAGAAGGACCGCCTGCTCGCACTGTTCGCGGCCGATGAGCACGTCCAGGTCGAGGCGACCTGGGCCATCTACCAGCAGATGATCGCCGCCTACCGCGAACCCGGCCGCACCCGCGGACGCGCGCTCATGGTCAAGCTCATCGAGTCCCTCAGCCACGGCGTCCCGGCTGCGCTCAGCGAGCTGATCACACTCGGACGAACGCTGAAGCAGCGTGGTGACGACGTGCTCGCCTACTTCGACCGGCCCGGCACGAGCAACGGGCCGACCGAGGCGATCAATGGACGACTCGAGCACCTCCGCGGCTCGGCACTCCGATTCCGCAACCTCACCAGCTACATCGCCAGATCACTGCTCGAGTCCGGCGGCTTCATACCCCGACTACACCCTCGATTGTGAAGAGCCCGTTATCACGTGCGCTGGAGAATGCCTGCATCCGCAAATAAGACACTGACCAGGCTAAACGGTCGAGTGATAACGTCCTGGGGACCTCTTGCTGCTGACCGCGCCGCTCGTGCCGATGGTCTGCACATAGCTACCTGAATCTAGCCAGTCACAGTCAGCCCGGGCCCTGACAGACAGGGCATCACGCCTGTCAGGGCAGTATTGAAGGGTGTCCGCCGAGATGCATGGGTTGGAATGCGGCGCGCACTGCGCAGAGATACCACGGTTGCGCGAAGAGGTCGCCGCGCTCCGGGCACGCCTGAATGCGCTGGGCAACAGGCCGTTTCCGACCTGGCGTGGCTGACGTCGGCATGGGGTGACGGTTAGCGCCGCT
>JBEKCN010001006.1:0-2545 GCA_050014855.1 Streptosporangiaceae bacterium
GCGACCGGCCGGGGGCGATCATCTCCCCGTCGGCCTGGCGGGGCAGTTCCGCGTCGGCGGTGATCTCTACCCGCCGGGCGCGAAAGCGCTCGAGGCAGTAGTCATCGCGCCGGCTGCGGGTCAGCACGCGGTACCCGACCCGGCCCCAGTCCGCCAGCCGCGCCGGCGCCAGGATTCCCACGTCGAGCAGGCCGTCGTCCGGCCGGGCGTCCGGCAGCAGCGGGAAACCGCCGGGCAGCAGCCCGGCGTTGCCGACCACCACCGATCGGGCCGGCCGGTACAGCGCCTCTCCGCCGTCGAGGCGGACGGTGAACTGATGGCGGGCGCCGCGCAGGTGCCCGAGGCTCGCCCCGGCGTACGCGAGCCAGCCGAACCTGTGTTTCCGGTGCCGCCGGGTGGCGTCGACCACGGCCGCGTCCAGGCCGAGGCCGGCCATCGCGATGAACTCCATACCGTCGGCGACGCCCAGATCCAGCAGGGCCCGGTGGCCGCCGAAGCCGACCGCCAGCGCCGCCGCCAGCCGCTGCGGGATACGCAAGGCGCGCGCGGCCAGGTTCGCGGTGCCGCGCGGGATGATCGCCAGCTCGACGCCGGTGCCGGCCAGGGCGCTGGCGCACGCGCGGACCGTACCGTCGCCGCCTACGGCGAAGACCAGCCGGGCCCCGGCCGCGACCGCGTGCCGGGCGAGGCCCGCACCATGATCTTCCCTGGTGGTGGGCAGGAACAGCGGAGCCCAGCCACGCGCCGACGCCGCCGCCCGGCAAGCGTGGTCGAATCGTCCGGGCTCCCGTACCAGCAACCGGTTGATGACGAAGGCCACCGTGGGGGAGGGAGACCCCGGGCCGGGCGGCTCCCGGCCGGACGGCGGCCGCAGCCCTGCGGTGATTCCGGTGGTCCCGAAGAGGTCTCGCACCGTCTCGCTACTCCGGCTCCGGCCGGGACCGCGCGGACACCAGTGCGCCGATCCCGTCCAGAATGCGGTCCAGCCCGAAGGTGAACTCACGGTCGGGCGGGTCGAATCTCTCGAACACCCCTGCGGCGATAAACCGGGTGATCGCGGGGAACCGCTCCGGGTCGGTCAGCCGGGCCAGCAGGCGGCCGTAGCCGGACATCCACTCGTCCGGCGCCATCCCGGACGCCTGGACCGCCGCGACGATGTCGGCGTTGGTGCTGGCCTCGTTCCGCACGTAGCCGCTGACCAGCAGCACCACCGACGCCTTCTCGTCCTCGGTGAGCCCGGTGCCGTGCAGGCAGGCCAGGGTCTGCTCGAACCAGGCCACCTCGTTGGGGCGGACCGGCAGCCCGCCGATCGGTACCCGGAGGATCCAGGGATGCCGGTACATGGCGGCGCGCATGACCCCCGCCAGCTCGGCCAGTCCCGCCCGCCAGCCCTTCCCGGCCGCTGTCGGCACCAGGAACTGCCCGTAAACGGTGTCCACCATCAGGGCGACCAGTTCGTCCTTGGATGCGACGTGCCGGTAGAGCGACATGGGGGCGGCCCCGACCTCGGCGGCCACCCGGCTCATCGACACCGCGGCCAGGCCCTCGGACTCGGCGATCTGCACACCGGCCTCGACGATCCGCAGCAGGCTCAGGCCCGGCTTCGGCCCCCGGTGCGGCCGCTCCCGCAGCCCCCAGGCCGCCTCGACGGCTGGCGGCAGGCTCATCCCGTCCACCGGGCCGGCCGGGCTCACTGGGTCCATCGCCCTGGTTCCTCCGCTTTTTCTGGCACTTCCTCGTCCGGTCGTTACCCGGTTGACTCCATCCTAGAACTGCGTATAGCTTACGCAATTAAGCGTATTACGTACGCAATAACGCGACCAGCCCAGCGTGCGGGCACGCGACGGGAGGAGCACACCGGAATGCCTAACCAAACTGACCGCCAATGGGCCATCGAGGCCGCCGGCCTGACCAAGGCGTACGGCTCGACGAAGGTTCTCGACGAGGCTGGCCTGCGGGTCGCACCGGGCAGCGTCTTCTCGCTGCTCGGCCCGAACGGAGCCGGCAAGACCACCATGGTCCGGATCCTTGCCACCCTGCTGCGGCCCGACGCCGGGCGGGCGCGGGTGGCCGGGTTCGACATCATCCGCGACCGGCATCAGGTCCGCCGCAGCATCAGCCTGACCGGTCAGTACGCGGCGCTGGACGGACTGCTGACCGGGGCGGAGAACCTGCGCATGATGGCCCGGCTGTCCGGGCTGCGCGGCGCGGCCGCCGGGCGCCGCGCGGACGAGCTGCTCGCGAGGTTCGGCCTGACCAAGGCCGCCCGCCGCCGCGTGGCGACCTACTCCGGGGGCATGCGCCGCCGCCTCGACCTGGCCGCCAGCCTGGTCGGCCGCCCCGCGGTGATCTTCCTCGACGAGCCGACGACCGGCCTGGACCTGCCCAGCCGCCAGGTGATGTGGCAGGTCATCGAGGACCTGGCCGGCTCCGGGGTGACCGTCTTCCTGACCACCCAGTACCTGGAGGAGGCGGACCGGCTGGCCGGCCGGGTCGCGGTCCTGGACGCCGGCCGCATCGTGGCCGAAGGGACCACCGCGGAGCT
>JBEKCN010001007.1:0-2543 GCA_050014855.1 Streptosporangiaceae bacterium
CCGTAGTTGTCGGCCGTTCCGTAGTTGCCGGCGTCGCTGCCGTGACCGTAACCGCCGGTATCGCCGTGGCTGTCCATGCCGTTACCCGCATTTGCGTTATCCGAGTTGCCGATGCTGCGGGCGGCTGGCCGCTCGTCTTCGCGCACGGGCCTTTCCTCGCCGGCCAGAGTGCCCTCATCGGGACTGGCCGAGACCGGCCCCAGCGGGATGGCTCTGATGGCCTCGTTCGCCCTGTCGGCCGGTGCGTCGCTCCCCGGCGTACCGTCGTCCGCCGGGGAGCCCTGATCCCGGGCCCGTCCCTGCTGCCAGCCGCGCTGCATCGCCGACAGTGCGTTGCGGATGTCGTCCGGCGAACGGTTGGCGACGTTGTCCCCAGAGGCCGCCGACGCCGTGCCGCTGGGGGCGGCCCGGTCGCGAAGCTGCGGCGCCAGGTTGGCCTGCCGCACGCGTTTCGGCAGTCCCTTGTAGGTCTCGTCGGGCGCCGCGGCGCTCCCCTCGTCGCTGCCGAACGATGCGGTCGCCGGGAAGGACGGCTCGGCGCTGGGGAAATCGGCGCTGCGGAAAGCGGTCTCGGCGCTGGGGTACGGGGCGTCGCCCGGCGGGAAGGCGGCTGCGTCCTGGCCGAAGGCCTGCTGCGGAGCCGTCGATCCGGCCTCGGAGTACCAGGGCTGGGTCGTGGGGTAGGACGGCTCGGCGGGCGGCAGTGGCGCCTCCGGCACCGGGAACGGATCGGCTGGCGGGGGGAAGGCCGAATCGGCCGGTGAGTACGGCCGGTAGGTGTTCCCGGTCTGGTAGGCCATGTTGTCCGAGCCGAACGCGGCGGCAGGCGGCTGGCTCATGCCGTTGCCCGCCGGGGCCGGACGGTCGTACGGCCACGGCAGTCCCGTCGGGGCCGCGCCGGTCTCCCCGGGCACGCCGAAGGACGGGCCGGCCGGCGGGACCGGCCAGCCGTACGCCCGGCCCGTGTAGGGATCGGTGCCGAACGGCTGCTCCCCGTAGGACGGGCCGGTCCCGGCGGCTTCGGCGGACCCGTTGCCGCCATTAATGGCAAAGCCCGCGCCTGCCTGGCCCGCGTACGGCCGGTCGGCGTAGGGGTCGCGGGGCTGGGACAGATCGGAGCCGAAGGAACCGAACGGGTCCTGGCTGCCGGTCCCGTTCGCGCCGGCCGATCCGTTGCCCTGCGGCAGCGCGCCCCACGATGGCCCGGTGAGCTGAGCCTGCACGGACGGCTGCACCCCGGTGTCTTCGCTGGGCATCTCGTTGCGGCCCGCGGCCCAGGCCGAGGAGATCGCGGGCATCCCGGTGGGGAGACCCTCCACGAAACCGTCCTCCACGCCCACCAGGGTGGTCGGGATCAGCGCGATCGCGGTGGCACCGCCGTACGCGGATGGCCGCAGCGTCACCCGGATGCCGTGCCGCTTGGCCAGCTGGCCGACGACGAACAGGCCGAGCTGCTCGCTGTTGAACACGTCAAATTCGGGCGGCTCGGCGAGCCGTGCGTTGAGCTCCACGTAGCGCTGCTCGCTCATGCCCAGGCCGCGGTCCTCGATCTCGACCGCGAAGCCGCTCGCCACCATGTCACCGGAGACGCGCACGGGGGTGTACGGCGGGGACAGCGTCGTGGCATTCTCGATGAGCTCGGCCAGCAGGTGGATGACGTCCGCCACCGCGGGGCCGGTCAGTGCGGCCTGGGACGGGGTGGTCACCGTCACCCGCGAGTAGTCCTCGACCTCGGCGGCCGCGGCCCGCAGGACGTCGATCATCCGGACCGGGTGCACCCAGCCGCGGCCCGGCGCGGCGCCGGACAAGATGATGAGGCCCTCGGAGTGGCGGCGCATCCTGGTCGTCAGGTGGTCGAGGCGGAAGAGGTCTTCCAGCGTCTCCGGGTCCGTCGTGCGGCGCTCCATGCCGTCCAGCACCGTGAGCTCGCGGTGCAGCAGCGTCTGGTTGCGCCGGGCCAGGTTGCGGAATACGTCGTTGATTCCGCGGCGCATCCGGGCCTCGCCGACCGCAGCCTCGATAGCCGTGCGGCGGGCCGCGTCGAAGGCCTGGCCGACCCGCCCGATCTCGTCCCGGCCGAACTGCGAGTCCGTCCCGGACAGTTCCTCGACGGGCACGTCCTCCCCGCGGCGCAGCCGGGCCACGACGCTGGGTAGCTCGACCCCGGCCAGGGTGACCGCCGATTCCTCGAGACCGCCGATGCGGCGGATCAACCAGCGGGCGATCAGCGCAGAAAGGATCACCGACAGCAGCAGGCCCAGCAGGCCGAGGCCACCGGACAGCGCTACCCGCCGCCACGCGGCGTTGGTGATCGAGCGGTCCTGCTGCACCTGGTGCTCGACGGCCCCCACACCGGCGGCGAAGATACCGGTCGACATCGCCTGCACGACCGGGTTCCAGTTGGCCGTGGTGACCTGGGGCGGCGGGAACGGGGTCGTGTCGGCCGCGATCGCGTCTTCCAGCGTCTCCGGGTCCGTCGTGCGGCGCTCCATGCCGTCCAGCACCGTGAGCTCGCGGTGCAGCAGCGTCTGGTTGCGCCGGGC
>JBEKCN010001008.1:0-2543 GCA_050014855.1 Streptosporangiaceae bacterium
ATAACGATGCTCCTATGTCTGTCAATGGCTCGGATGATGTTTTCGTATTCAATTTGCGGGAGTTCAGGGAATGGTGTTCTGGGCTGCTGTGTGCGGACAAGACAGGGAGGGGCCACTCCGGGTGGAGGGCAGGCTCTTATTAGGTCAGTGCGACACGAGGTCGCACGCGGTGAGTGGCTGCGTTGACTGGAGGACCAGCTGATGGTGACGTAGCTCAGGCAAGTGCCCAAGTTGCCTGTCCCCACCCCGACATGCGCCGCTGGTGACGGCGGGGTGTGAAGCTCGGGGGGATAAGCCCAAGGGCTCCCGCTCCACCCGGGGGCCACAGGCGAGGGGAAGGCCGGACGGGTGAACGACCGTGAACCCTTGATGATGCCTCGTGATAAGAAGCCTCCGGTGGTGGGTCGCTGGACGGGGGCACAGGGACGGGCTGCTGCAAGGCGGCATGCGGCGGCCGGGGATGACCTGCCGGCCGTGCGGGCACCGCAGTCCCCGGGGTAGAGAGGGCACCCACCCCGGCCGCAGCTCATGCGCGCGGAACGTGGCAACCCCGTTGGGGTCCGGCCCTGGCAGCAGGACCGGTAAGCCGACCGCAAGGAAGGCCCAGCTCCCCAGCGGGCACAGGATGACCAGGAAGCGAATGCCGGTGGCCGAAAGGCGGCAGGAAACCGGGACATCATGGCTGGCCCTCCGTCGGCCGTCCCGGACAACTGGCCGGATACGGGCACATGCCCGGACCCGAAAGGGTGCTGACGTGGTCAGGTGAGCCCCCAGGACGACGCCGGGAAAGCGTCAGAACCCGAGGACACGTTAGACGCCGCTTCGGCGGTGAACCGACCAAGGGCCGTCCCTATTGGGACGGATGACGATCGACCCGGCCTAGCCGGAAGGGCCTGCTTGAGCCCGGTGCGGTGAAAGCCGCACGCCGTGGTTCTGAGGGGGCCCCGGCCGCAGCAATGCGCCGGGGCTACCCGACCGCGGGCAGCGGGTCATGGTTTGGACCGGGGGCGGCCGACAAATCGTTAGAAGGCCAGCACGGGTGCGGCAGCCGATTAGAGGGTCAGGCCGTCCCCGGAGTTCGGTGGGCTGTCAGTCGGCGACGTGGCGGAGATGGGGGTAGACCTCGCGGGCGACGTACCGTTTCAGGCAGCGCATGATCTCCTTCTTCGGCAGGCCCTCGGCGGAGCGCCGTTCGACGTAGGCGCGGGTCGGCGGGTGGGAGCTCATCCGGGTGATGACGATCCGCCACAGCGCGTGGTTGGCCTGCCGGTCCCCGGCCGGGTTGAGGCGGCGCCGGGCGGTCTTGCCGGAGGACGCGGGGATCGGGGCGACGGCGCACAGGTGCGCCCAGGCGGCCTCGGAGCGCAGCCGGCCGGGGTGGTCCCCGGCGGCGACCAGGAGCAGCGCGGCGGTGTCGGCGCCGATGCCGTACCGGGCCAGCAGGCCGGGGGCGTGGCCGGTGACCAGGGGCACGATGAGCGCGTCGAGGCAGGCGATCTGGCTGTCCAGGAACTCGGCGCGGCGGCCCAGCTCCCGCAGCGCGATCCGGGTGTGGTAGCCGACGACAGCGCCGGGCCGGGGCCGCAGGGCCGCCAGCTCGGCGACCAGGTCAGCGGTGGCGTGCGCGGCGAACCGGGCGCGCAGGTCCTCGGGGCCGGTCACGATCAGTGCCCGGGCCTGGTTGATCGCCTGGGTCCGCTCCGAGCGGGCGCTGCGCTTAGCGACCATCAGCGCGCGGACCGCCTCCACCGCGCCGTCGCGTCCTTTGGGCGCGCCGCGGGCTCTGCCGGACTGGGCCGCCCGGGCCGCGCTGACAGCATCCAGCGGGCCGGGTTTCCCCTGGCGGCGGCGGTCCTGCCGGTCGGAGCGGCCGGCCCCGGCGACCTGGACGCCGACGGCGGACATGTGGCGGGCCAGGCCGGCGCCGTAGCTGCCGGTGCCCTCGATCCCGACCAGGCACACCATCCCGAACCCGCCCAGCCAGCCCAGCAACCCGGAATAGCCGGCCGCGGTGACGGGGAACTCCCGGACGCCGAGCAGCCCGCCGACCGGATCGAGCGCGGCTGCGACGTGGGTATCGGCATGAGTGTCTACGCCGCCAGTAATTGCGCGTGTCTCTACGATGGGCATTGCCATCTCTTTTCGCTGGTTGAAGAGGTGGCACGCACCCGCTGGCCGCCGGACCTGTGAAACCCCGGCCTCTTCCCAGGCCGGGCAGATCAGACCGGCACGCCGGTGGGTGCCTGAAAACCTGGGATCCCGGCCGGGCAAATCGTTCGCAGGACAGCCCTAAATGGTGTCAGCCGATTAGGAGGTCAGACCGGGACCCAGGCTCCCGACCCTACGCCCGAACCACCTCAAAACCGGGCAGGCAGGGCCGGAGGTACTTATCCACATCCTCCCTGCCGATTTTGTGCGGCGCTCCTCGCCTGGGCGTGAGCGCGGGTCCGAGCACAGATCAGCCAGTTCGGGACATGTCCGGCCTCGCCAGGCGATCGGCTATATGGACCGCGCACGCGACGATCCCTGCTGCTTCTGCTTGC
>JBEKCN010001009.1:0-2536 GCA_050014855.1 Streptosporangiaceae bacterium
ATCGCCGAGCTGCCCGCGCTGTGGGCCGACCTGGGGGTGGTGTCGGCGAACGTCGATCAGCTGCTACCGCGCCTGCAGGGCGCCTATGACATGATCGCCCAGGCCTGGGAGGCACTGCGGGCCCAGGAACAACGCCTGGCGGACCTGCACCAGCACGGCCTGAAGCTGCAGCAGGGCATGGAGTCGGCGGCGGGGCGGTTCAGCCGGCTGGACAAGGCCATGACCGAGCTGTCACAGCGCGCGGGTTACCTGGATAAGGAGCTGTCCGCGGTCAAAGGCCGGATCGATCAGGGACTGACCGCGCAGACGGCGCAACTCGAGCACAGTATGGCCGCATTGTCGGGCACGCTGGAGCAGAGCCTGACCGGAACGGCCGCCAAGGTTGACCGGCTGGCCACCAACGTGTCGGAGCTCGCCGGGCACGTGGACCTGATGGGCGGCCAGGTCCACGTGGCGCATGGCCGGCTGGAGGGAATGGACGACCGGCTCACCGACACCGGCGACGAGATCGACGCCATGGACGGCAAACTCGGCGGGCTGGATGCAAAGCTGACGGGAACCGACGGCAAGGTGGGCGCGCTGGCCAACCGCATCGACCGGCTCGACGACCACATCGGCGACACCGACGACACGGTCGGCCTCGTCAACGAGCGGATCGGCTCGATCAACGATCGGATCGGCTCGATCAGCGATCGCATCGGCTCGATCGACGGGCACATGGCCATCGTCGACGAGCGGACTGCCCCGCTCGACGGAAGGCTCGGCGCGCTGGAGACCACGCTGATCGAGGCGGTGGACGGCCGGATGGCGGCCATCAGCGGCCAGTTCACCGGAAAGGACGGCACGATCAAAGCCTTCGGCGAGCGCCTTTTCCGGCACCGTCGCCCCGCTCGCCGGTGAACTCCGGCGGCGGCCGGCCGCACCGAGGTCGAGGAGATCGTCGCCAAGGTGGCCGCCGCCGCGGAGGCGGCGATGGCGGCCCGGCTGGACTCGCTGGAGGAGACCGTACTCACCCTGGCCGAGCCGCCGCTCCGGCCGACCCACCGCACGCCGGACCAGGGCCGCGGTGAGGACAAGAGCTGGCGCGTCCCGCGACCGCGGGTCATCGCCAGAGGGCCGCTCCGCACGAAGAACAGCTGCTAGCCTCCCAGACGGGAAATCATCCCGGGACGGCAGCCAGGTTCACGTGCGCAGCGGCCCTCAGCCGTACCGGCCGGTGCGGCCGAGGCGGGCTACTCCCACTCGATCGTGCCGGGCGGCTTGCTCGTCACGTCGAGCACGACGCGGTTGATCTGCGGGACCTCGTTGGTGATCCGGGTGGAGATGTGCGCCAGGACATCATCGGGCAGCCGCGCCCAGTCCGCGGTCATCGCGTCCTCGCTGGTCACCGGCCGAAGCACCACCGGGTGCCCGTAGGTACGGCCGTCGCCCTGGACCCCGACGGAACGGACGTCGGCCAGCAGCACGACCGGGCACTGCCAGATGCGCCGGTCGAGCCCGGCCCGGGACAGCTCCTCCCGGACGATCGCGTCGGCTTCGCGCAGAATGGCGAGCCGGTCCGCGGTCACCTCGCCGATGATCCGGATGGCGAGCCCCGGGCCGGGGAACGGCTGCCGCCACACGATGTCGTGCGGCAGGCCCAGCTCCTCGCCGACCCGCCTCACCTCGTCCTTGAACAGTGACCGCAGCGGCTCCACCAGCTGGAACTTCAGGTCGCTGGGCAGCCCGCCGACGTTGTGGTGGGACTTGATATTGGCCGCGCCGGTGCCCCCGCCGGATTCGACGACGTCCGGGTACAGCGTCCCCTGGACGAGGAAACCAGCCGACTCCCCGTGGCTCTGCGCGTCCGCGGCGATCTCCAGCGCGGCGCGCTCGAAGGCCCGGATGAACTCCCGGCCGATGATCTTCCGCTTCTGCTCCGGGTCGGTCACCCCGGCGAGGGCCCCCAGGAATTGCTCCGCCGCGCTGACCACCTTCAGCCGGACGCCGGTCGCGGCGACGAAATCGTTCTCCACCTGCTCGGCCTCGCCCTTGCGGAGCAGGCCGTGGTCCACGAAGACGCAGTGCAGCCGGTCGCCGATCGCGCGCTGGACCAGCGCCGCGGCGACGGCGGAGTCCACTCCGCCGGACAGCCCGCACACGGCGACGGCTTCACCGACCTGATCCCGGATCCGCTCGACCTGCTCGTCGATGATGCCGGCCGTGGTCCAGCTGGGCTGGCAGCCCGCGACGTCCAGGAAGCGCTGCAGCACGGCCAGGCCGTGGTCGGTGTGCATGACCTCGGGGTGGAACTGCACCCCGTAGAGCTTGCGGGTGCCGTCCTCGATCACGGCCACCGGTGTCGCCCCGGTCGAGGCGGTGACCTCGAACCCGGGGGGCGCCGCCACGCAGGTGTCACCGTGCGACATCCACACCCGCTGGCGCACCGGCAGCCCGGCCAGCAGGCCGCCAGGCGCATCGGGCCCGGGCGCCGTGACCTCCAGCGTGGTCGCGCCGTACTCGGCGGCACCGGTGCGGCGCACCGTACCGCCGAGGC
>JBEKCN010001010.1:0-2535 GCA_050014855.1 Streptosporangiaceae bacterium
AGCGGGGTCCGCCTCGGCCGCGTCCTGCAGCGCGGCGACCGTCTCTTCGGGTAGCCGGACCGGCAGCAGCCCGGCCTTGGTCGCGTTGCTGCGGAAGATGTCACCGAAGCGGGGCGCGATGACGACGCGGAAACCGTAGTCGACGAGCGCCCACACGGCGTGCTCTCGCGAGGACCCGATGCCGAAGTCAGTCCCGGCCACCAGGACGCTGGCGCCATCGTAGGCGGGCTGATTGAGCACGAACGAAGGATCCTCGCGCCACGCGGCGAATAGCCCGTCGCCGAACCCGACGCGGCTGACCCGCTTGAGGTACTCGGCCGGGATGATCTGGTCGGTGTCGACGTTGCTCCGCCGCAGCGGCAGCACACGCCCAGAATGCGAGATGAAGGGATCCATGATCTGTTCTCCTTGCTGCCCGTGTGCGGGGCCGTCAGAGCTGGGCGGGGGCGGTCAGGCGGCCGGTGACGGCGGTCGCGGCGGCCACCTGGGGGGAGACCAGGTGGGTGCGGCCGCCCTTGCCCTGCCGTCCCTCGAAGTTCCGGTTGGACGTGGACGCGCTGCGCTCGCCCGGCGACAGCTTGTCCGGGTTCATGGCCAGGCACATCGAGCAGCCGGCCGCGCGCCACTCCGCTCCAGCGGCGGTGAACACCTCGTGCAGGCCCTCCTGCTCAGCCTGGGCACGGACGGCCATCGAGCCAGGTACGACGAGCATCCGGACCTGCTCACTGATCTGGCGGCCGCTCAGCACCCCGGCCGCCGCCCGCAGGTCCTCGATCCGGCCGTTAGTGCACGAGCCGACGAAGACCGTGTCCACCGCGATGTCGGTGAGCGCGGTGCCCGGGGCCAGATCCATGTACCGCAGCGACCGCTCGGCGGCGGCGCGCTCGCCCGGGTCGGCCATGGCCGCCGGGTCCGGCACCGACGACGCGAGCGGGGCGGCCTGCGCCGGGTTGGTCCCCCAGGTCACGTACGGCGTGAGCTGAGTGGCGTCCAGCGTGACCTCGTGGTCGAAGGTCGCGTCCGGGTCGGTGGGCAGCGAGCGCCAGTACTCCAGCGCCGCCTCCCATTCGGCGCCCTGCGGCGCGTGCGGCTTGTCCTGCAGGTAGGCGAAGGTGGTCTCGTCCGGCGCCACCAGTCCGGCCCGCGCGCCCGCCTCGATCGACATGTTGCAGACGGTGAGCCGGCCCTCCATGGACAGGCTGCGCACAGCCTCGCCGCGGTACTCGACGATGTAGCCCTGGCCGCCGCCGGTGCCGATCTTGGCGATGATCGCAAGGATGAGGTCCTTCGCGGTCACCCCGAAGGGCAGCTGCCCATCGACGGTGACGGCCATGGTCTTGGGCCGGATCTGCGGCAGCGTCTGGGTGGCCAGCACGTGCTCCACCTCGCTGGTGCCGATGCCGAAGGCCAGCGCGCCCATCGCGCCGTGCGTGCTGGTGTGCGAGTCACCGCACACGATCGTCATACCGGGCTGGGTGAGTCCCAGTTGCGGGCCGATCACGTGCACGATGCCCTGGCCGGCGTCCCCCATCGGGTGCAGCCGGATGCCGAACTCGGCGCAGTTCTTGCGCAGCGCCTCGACCTGGGTGCGTGACACCGGGTCGGTGACCGGGCTGAACGGCCCGTCCAGCGGTACCCCGGGCCCGGTGATCCCGGTGGTCGGGACGTTGTGGTCCTCGGTCGCGATCGTCAGATCGGGGCGGCGCACCGTACGGTCAGCCATCCTGAGCCCGTCGAACGCCTGCGGGCTCGTCACCTCGTGCACCAGGTGCAGGTCGATGTAGAGCAGGTCGGGCTCGCCCTCGGCGCTGCGCACCAGGTGGGCATCCCAGATTTTCTCGGCCAGGGTCCGGCCCATCGCGCCCTCTCCTTCTCCGGCCCTCAGGTGGCTGGCGGCCCGTTCCTCATCGGGAATTCAGTTCCTGATCAGAAACCAGCCGGCACCCCTCGGGCCCATCCGGTTGCGTCTCGAATAGCGAGACGGCAGTATCAAGACATGAACAACTCTAGCGGAGTCGGCGTACTGGACAAGGCCGTTACCGTGCTGAGCGCCATGGAGACCGGCCCCGCTTCGCTCGCCCAGCTCGTCAGCGCGACGGGCCTGGCGCGGCCTACCGCGCACCGGATCGCCGTCGCGCTGGAGCATCACCGGTTCGTGGCCCGTGACGCCCAGGGCCGCTTCGTCCTGGGGCCCCGGATCGCCGAGCTGGCCGCGGCCGCGGGGGAGGACCGGCTGCTGTCGGTGTCCCAGCCGGTCCTCGGCTACCTGCGCGACGTGACCGGCGAGAGCGCCCAGCTGTACCGCAGGCAGGCGGACGCACGGATCTGCGTCGCCGCCGCCGAACGGGCCAGCGGACTGCGCGACACCGTACCCGTCGGCATGGCCCTGCCGATGACTGCCGGGTCGGCCGCCCAGGTGCTGCTCGCCTGGGAGGACCCGGAGCGCATGCACCGGGGCCTGCGCGGCGCCAAGTTCGGCGCGTCGATGCTGGCCCAGGTCCGGCGGCGCGGCTGGGCAGCCAGCGTGGCCGAGCG
>JBEKCN010001011.1:0-2533 GCA_050014855.1 Streptosporangiaceae bacterium
GGCCAGCATCCAGACCGCCATGTGGCTGATTTCGGCCAGCTCCGCGCGGCGGAAGTCGAACCGAGGGCGCCACCGGAAGCCGACCTTGCGCAGCGCGGGGATAAGGGCGACGGTCTGCACGATGATGCCCAGCGTCGTACCGATCCCGAGCAGCAGAACCCCGCCCGCGGACACGGTGCTGGCGCTCTTGTGCAGGCCCACGGTGACGACGAAGAGCAGGCCCACGGCGATGACGACGACGTTGTTGATGATCGGCGTCCACATCGGCGCGGCGAAGCTGTTCCTGGTGTTCAGGATCGCGCCGATCAGGGAGCTGAGGCCATAGAAGAAGATCTGCGGGATGAAGAAGTACGCGAAGACGACCGTCAGGCGGTGCTCGGGGCCGGGCACCGAGCCCGCATAAAGATCCACGAGCAGGCCGGCCGCGACGGTCGCCACCACCGTCACGGCGCCCAGGCCCAGAATGCTGAGGGTGAAGATCCGCTGGTCGTAGGCTTCGCCGCTGTCCGAGTGCTCCTTGGCCGCCTTCACCAGCAGAGGCACCACCACGCTGGTGAGCACGCCGCCGATCATCACGTCGTACACCGCGTTGGGCAGCGTGTTCGCGAGGTTGTAGCCGTTGGCGAGCGTGGCCGTGCCGAGGGCGAACACGAAAACGAAGGTGCGCAGGAAGCCCGTGACCCGTGAGATCAGCGTGCCCATGGCCATCGAGCCGGTCGACCGCGTGAGGCTGCTTCCCGCGGCAGCGGGACGTTCGCCGGGGGCGGTACCGCCCGGTCGGAAGACCGGCTGCGGGGCGTACACGGTGTCCGCCAGGGCCGTTTCGTCGTAGGGCTCGGCCGCGCGGTACGCGTCGGCCACGTAGGTGCCCTGCGGCTGGTAGATCGGTATCGGCTGGGTCAGCTCTCCAGGCGGGACTCCGTAACCCTGCGCGGAGGGCCGGCGCAGGGCGGGGGCCTGAGGGGCGGGGGCCTGAGGGGCGGGGGCCTGAGGCGCGCTGGCCGGCCGGGCCGGGGCCGTAGGCAGCTGCGGATCTGGCGCGTGCGGCGGGCCGGGCTGGCCCGGCCTGCCGCCCGCTGGGGGCCGGAAGGCGTCGTCCCACCAGGCTCGCGTGCTGTCCGGGTTGGCGGGCGGCTGAGCCGCGGAGCGCCGCGGGGGACCCGCGGGCGGCGGAGCCTGACGCCAGGCGTCGGGGCTGGCGGAGTGCTGTGAGCTTCCGGTACGGCCACGGGGACCCGGATCACCGGGTGGTTGCGGGAGTTCGTGCCATCCGGCCGGAGGCCGCCCGGCCTCGGTGGGCGCGTCCGGCTCACGCGGCGGCCGGCCGGGCCGCTGAGGATCAGGCCGCTGATGGTCCGGGCCCCGCCACATGACCGGGCTCTGATAGTCCTCGGCCGGAACAGGTCCGCCTCGCCGGGAATCGTCCCGCCATGCTTCGTCACCGTTATAGGCCTGGCCGTAGCCCCGCCGGTCGTCACGTCGTGTCCCGTCCCCGCGGTAGCCGCCGGTCCGCTGGACGTCGTCACCTCGCGGCCGGTAGGGATCGTCGCCCCGGCGATAGGAGTCCTCCGGGCCGGGCCGGGCGTCCTCGCGCCACGGGCCCGGCTCCTGCCGGGCCTCCAGCCCGCGCCGGGCCTCGGCCGCCCACGGGTCAGGCTCACGCCACAGGTCGCTGAGGTCACCGGGACTGCTAGCCGTGTCCCCGTCCGGCTCGGATCCCGCACCGGGATCGGCCGGCTCGTAGCGCGGGCCACGTCCGTAGCCGCCGCTCACCCCGCCACGGCGGGGTTCGTCGTCGTGGTAACCGCTGCTCACGTGCCACCCGTCAGCGGATGATGGCTTCGGTGACAGGCCCGGCCGGCCCGGTCAGGCCGGTCAGGACGGGCGGGCTCTCCCGTGACGGGGCCGCCATGCACGACCGCAGGGAGCCTGCGGTCAGGTGTACCTGGCCGAGTCTCGTGCGTCCGCGAAATCATCCGGGGCCTCCGGTGGGTGACGGGGATTGCCTTCAGTGTCTCTACCGACGGTAGCGGCTCCATCGACCGCAGTGGGACTGTGCTGCGCCCGTTCTGCCTCGTAATCGTGCTGGCCGTCGCGCTGGGGCCCGTCCGGCTGGCCGCCATGCGGGGGGCTGGGCGGATCGTCCCGCAGCGCCCGCCGGATCGCCCGGGCGATCGCGGTGAGGACGACCACCCCCAGGGCCACATAGATGAGGACGAGCAGGGTCGACCCGAACTGGGTGGACTGCACGCTCAACGGCACGGAGGCTTCCGGTAGCGGCCTGCCGTCCTGGCCGAGCAGCCGCAATTCGATCGTCGTATCGCCGATGGCATCGGACCGGACCGAGAGCTTGGCGGTCTGGGTCTGTCCGGCGCCCACCGTGATCGGGCCGGGCGGTGTCTGGCCGGCGATGGTCAGCCGGCTGTCGGGGGGCTCGGTCGCCTGCAGCCGCACCCGGATACTTTCCGGCAGGCCGTTCACGACCGACACCGGAAGTGTCCCGGACGATCCGACCAGGGTGGCTCGCGCGGAA
>JBEKCN010001012.1:0-2532 GCA_050014855.1 Streptosporangiaceae bacterium
CCAGGAAGCGGCCCCCTGGTCGCGTTCGCGCGCAGCGACCTGAACGCGCGCTGGGACCCCGGCTACGCCAGCCTGCTCGAGTTCGCCGAAGCCTGCGACGTACCGGTGCGCTGGTCATGCCGCACCGGAGTGTGCCACACCTGCGAGACAACCGTCATGTCCGGAACTGTCCGCTACGCCCCCGCCCCGGTCGACGACCCCGCCGGGGGCAGCGTACTGATCTGCTGCTCGCAGCCAAGCGACGACCTGGTCCTCGACCTGTGACCACCGCACCAGCTCCACCCGTTCCAGACGCGCCGCGCCGACATCGAATGCTTCGCCCGCGACCTGGAAACCCGCGGCCGTGCCCGGGCCCGAATTACCCGGCCGGCTGTGCACCGTCGCCGGGTTCTACCGGTATGCCGTCGAGGAAGCACTCCTCGATCATTCCCCGGCCGCGTATGTTCGTCGGCCTCGCCTGGACTCCGGGTGGTCGGCGCCCGGCTCGAACGCGCGCTGGTCCTCGCGTAGTTGTATCTCGCTGGGTGGGTCTATCTCGCTCAGATTGCCTGCAGCAGGATGGTGCGCAGATCGCGGTGGCTGAGGGTGACAGGGTTGCCTTGCATGCTGCTTGATCTGGCCGCTTTGATGACAACGTCATCGGCGTCTTCCGGCCGGATGCCGAATGCAGCCAGGCCGGGTATCTCGAGCAGCGTGATCGTCTCGTGTATCCAGGCCAGGCCGTCCTCGATGGAGGCGGCGGGTTTCCCGGTGACGAGCTGAGACGCTTCGGTGTAGCGGTGCAAAGCGGGGTGATCCGGCTGCGCGGACCGCAATGCTTGCACGTTTGCCTCCATGACGGGAGCAAGCAGCGCGGCGCAGGCCACGCCGTGCGGCACGTTCGCAGTGCCGCCGATGACGCCGGCCAGGCCGTGGACGGCACCCAGCTTCGCGTTGGCCAGCGCGATCCCGCCCAGCAGGCTGCACAGCGCCATCTCCGTCCGCGCGCCGAGGTCGTTGCCATCGGCATAGGCGGCACGCAAGCCGGCCGCCGCGCGGCGCAGTCCCTCGCGGGCCAGGCCGTCGGTCAGCGGATTGGCCCGGACGGAGACGAACGGTTCCAGGCACTGGGTGAGCGCGTCCAGGCCGCTGGCGGCGGTGACCCGCGGCGGGCAGGACACGGTGAGCTGCGGGTCGACCAGCGCGACCCGGGGGATCATCAGCGTGCTGCGCAGGCTCGCCTTGACCCCGTGCGCTGGTGAGGCGAGCACGGCGTTGGCGGTTACCTCCGCCCCGGTGCCAGCGGTAGTGGGCACCGCGACGAAGGGCACGGCTGGCTGGGTGATCTTCCGGCCGGGCCCGGCTACCTCCAGATAATCCAGCGGGTCACCGCCGTTGCTCAGCAGTATCGCTATGGCCTTGGCGGTGTCGATGACGCTGCCACCGCCGATCGCGGCGATAACGTCAGCGCCGTGCTCGCGCGCGGCGCCCGTACCGGCCCGGGCCAGCTCGACCGTGGGCTCACCCGCCACCGGGAACACTGTGGCTGGCAACCCCAGCCCGGTTAGCAGGCCGGCGTTACGGGCGGGGTCCGCACCTGTGCAGACCAGCACCCGGGATCCGAGCCCGGCGAGAACGCCCGGTAGGTCGGCCGCCCGGCCGGGCCCGACGATAATGCGGCCAGCGGTGGCGAACTCGAAGGTCATCGTCGTCACGGCGAGCCGCTCGCCCAGCCCTCGCTGCCCGCCGGGAACACCGCGGAGTACCGGGTAGAGTCCCGCGGCGCCGCCATCATCCCGGCCACCGAATCCCGCCAGGCGGCATAGTGCGGCGTCAGCTTGTGCGCCGCCGCGGCATCGTCGTCACGGTAGACCTCGGCCAGGACCACGTGCGCCGGGTCGGCTTGATCCTGAACGACGTCGAACCGCAGCACGCCCGGCTCGGCCAGCGAGGCCCGAGCATTGACCAGGGTGGCGGCCAGGAAATCCTCGACTCGTTCAGACCGGATCCGCGCATGAACATGAACGACCAGCATGTGCTCATCCTGCTACACGGTGCTCGTGCCCGCGACCACAGACTCAAGACCTCGTGCGGTCTTATTCCGCAGCAGGCCGTATACGGCCTCGCCGTGCGTGATCTTCTGCGATGTCAGGGCCGGTCGTGGCCTGCTTGGCGTTCCTGCAGGCGCGGTGGGTACGGATAGTCCGGTGAACGGTGCTGGAAAGACAGGATGCGCGGATTGCGGATGATCCCGTCGCGGATTTCGATGGCCCGCCGGATCGTCTGGTTCGCGTCCCACGCTTGAGGGCCGGTGAGCACGGGGCGCAGGAACGGAAGCAGGGCTTCGCTTATCTCCCAGGTAGCAGAGTTCCACAGGTACGACGGGCTGTGATCTACGGCGTAGTAGCAGACATTATCGCCGACCATGACAATGGGCTCGGCGAAGCTTGTGGGGCGCGCCCAGCCGAAGCCCATGCCCTCGTCACAGGACACGTCCACGATGAGGCTGCCGCGCGCGAACGACCCCAGGTCGCTGGTGGGAACGAACATCAG
>JBEKCN010001013.1:0-2532 GCA_050014855.1 Streptosporangiaceae bacterium
ACAGCACCGGGACAAGCTCATCGAGCTGATCGCGATGTGGTACGCCGAAGCCGGGAAGTACAACGTCTTCCCGATCGACGGCAGTGCCACCGAGCGGCTGATGACCGAGCGCCCGCAGGTCGCCGAGCCGCGCGCCGAGTACATCTACCGGCCGCACACCCAGACGGTGCCGTTCTGGGTCGGCCCGCGCGTGCTTAACCGGCCGCACAGCATCACCGCCGACGCGGAGATCCCGGATAGCGGGGCGAAGGGCGTCCTGATCTGCCAGGGCAGCAACGTCGGCGGCTGGACCTTCTATGTCCAGGACAGCCGGCTGCATTACGCTCACAACTACGTCGGCCGCGAGATCTACCGCGTATACGGCGAAGGCCAAGGTTAAGCGGAAGGCTTCTTATGGCCGTAAGCGGGTACGGCGCGGTCGGCGAGGCGCCGGGCCTGGTCCAGTGCGGCGAGGACCGCGCCCAGCCGGCTGTCGAGCGGTCCGTCGAGTTCCAGCACCGGGATGTCCTCCCAGGCGTTCACCGGGTCGTCGTGGACCAGTTCCACCAGTGCGTCGTTCATCTCCGATCGGAGCCCGGGCATCTCCGCTGCCGGCAGGACATGCTCCGTCTCTGGCGTGATCACCGTGATGGCCAGCAGGTCGAGGCCCGCGAAAGCCGGCTGGAGCGCTGCGGCGCCGGCCTCATCAGCGGGGTCCGCCCCGATCGCGGCCATATAGGCGAGGTAGTCCAGCGGTGTCCGGTCGAAGACAATCGCGGGCAGCAGCGGCGGCGAGCTCAGGCTCTGCACCGAGCGTGCCAGCAGCGCCCGGTAGTCCTCAAGCGATGGCGGGAACCCGAACTCGTACCCCTCTTCCTCCAGCAGGTAGTACGGCTCGTCCGCCATCACGTGGCCGGGCAGGCGCGCGCACAGCGCCCCGGCCAGCGTCGTCTTCCCGGTCCCGTGCGTCCCGGAGATCCCGACTCTCATCTACGGTTCCCGCTCCTGTGGAGGCTGCCGCGGCGATTTTACGACTGCGCGGGACCCTGCGGGCAGTCATACGTGACCCGGGACTTCCGCTGCGGTAGTTGAGCTGTCGGCGGATGGGTGTCGCGCGTCCACCGCGACGCCTGCGCGTCGTTGGAGGCCGTGACCACGGGCTGATGGTTCGGGTCAGGTCGCCCTCGGTAGACGCGGATCGCTTCGGCTGTGCTGGAACGCTTGCGTCGGCTCGCGATCAGGTCCGCAATCCTGACTGGATCGGGAACGCACCGGTGCAGTTCGCAGCCGCTGTCGAAGAGGCCCCGGCCGACGAGGTGAACGTTCTGGAAGTCAAGGAAGACCGCGATGCGTTCGGTCAATGTGCTCAGCACCTATAGGAGATAGAAAAAGCCCCGCCAGTCCCGGAGGACGACGGGGAGTAAGACCCTCACCATAGCCGCTTGCAGGCAGCCCGGCAACACAAGGTGGCCGGAGCACTCCCCACCCTGCCGGAGCCAGATGCGACTGATATGTAATGGTGCCCCCGTGGTCGGCAGTCACCTGTCGACCGCTCGTAATCGGCAGAGAGCCCGGTGTACCCGGCTGGCGCCTTCTCCGAGCGTCCATCTTCCGTACCGGCCCTGTCCGGGGCGGCTGGCGGTTCCGTGTTGACCGCTGCTCAGGTGCGGCACCTTGGGTCAAGACGGTTGAGGAGGGCTGTGATGACGCCGGGGCCGGGGCCGGGCCGGACCACGAGCCGTATTCGGCCACCAGGTCCCGGCGTGCCGGCGCGGCCAGGCCGACGTCGCCGTGGACGGTGAAAGATCGCTGGATGCTGCGGCTGCGGCCGGGGTCGAAGCCGACCACGACGCGCACTTCCCAGACGCCGGGACTGCGCTCGCGCAGTGATCCCGTGCTCCGCTTCGACCGGGTCGCCCCAGATGCCTGATCCCTATAACTGGCTCGCATCCCTATAGCTATAGGGATCGTTGTAGGGATGGCGCAGCACATCACCGCGAATAACGATGCCCTGGCAACACTGCTACCAGTGGCTTCGGCTTGGCGCGCTCGGAGGGACTCGAACCCCCAACCTTCTGATCCGTAGTCAGATGCTCTATCCGTTGAGCTACGAGCGCTGGTGCCCCGATAGTCTACGGCACCTCGTGCCCAGGTTGTGCCGAGCTGGCCATCCGCGGGGAAGCACAGCCAGAACTTCCGGCAATACTCGAGCGCCAGGGTCAGGGGCGTCGGCTACGAAACCGCGATCTTCGCGCCGAACATTGGCGATCCGGACGTCACCAACGTCTGGCTCGCCGGCAACTGAAGCCATGACCCGCGCCTAAGGCCCCGGGTTCCAGAGGTCGGCAGGGGGTTGTCATGTCAACACCGGGTTGCCAACTGCCGTACGCGGTCAGCCGGCCGGCTCGTCCCACATCGGGGTGGCTCCCGGCGGCAGCGGCACGGCGAAGGCGTTCAGCAGGAACGAGACGAGGGTGTAGTAGCCGCACAGCGAGACGAACTACACCGTACCGGCGTCGCCGAGCAGTTGCTGGATGGCGTGGTAGGTGTCCT
>JBEKCN010001014.1:0-2531 GCA_050014855.1 Streptosporangiaceae bacterium
CCAGGAGATTCGCGAGAAGCGGGGCCTGGCCTACTCGGTCTACAGCTTCGCCTCCCAGCACGCGGACACCGGGATGTGGGGCATCTACGTCGGTTGACTGCCGTCCAAGGCCGACGAAGTGCTGGCCATCTGCACCAGCGAGGTGGAGAAACTGGTCTCCGGCGGCCTGACCGACGCCGAGCTGGACCGGGGCAAGGGCCAGATGCGCGGCTCCATCGTGCTCGGCCTGGAGGACCCGTCCTCGCGGATGAGCCGGCTCGGCAAGTCTGAGCTGGTCTATCCGAGGCTGGAGCCGGTCGACGAGACGCTCGCCGCCATCGAGGCCGTCGGCCACGATGACGTCCGCGCGGTCGCTGCCGAGGTCCTGGGCCACCCCAAGGCCCTGGCCGTCGTTGGCCCATTCGACGACGGCAGCTCCTTCGCCCGCGCCATCGGCTGACATCGGCCACGTGTGCCCCCGCCCGGGCGGGGGCACGCACGCGTCTGGCCCTGCCCACGTCCGCCCGCCACCCCGCGTCTTCCCGCCCGCCGCAGTGCGAATCGGTGGTAGCTATAGGGGCAGTGACTGACCCGGGAGGAAGTGAGCGCCATGATCAGGGTGGGTGTGCTCGGTTCACGCGGCCGGATGGGCAGCGAGGTCTGCCGGGCCGTGGGCGGGACCGAGGATCTCACGATCGCCGCGGACGTCGACGACGGCGACGCGCTCGACGTGCTGACCCGGTGCGACGTCCTCGTCGACTTCACCCAGCCCGGGGTGGTCATGGACAACCTGCGGTGGTGTATCGACCACGGCCTCGACACCGTGGTCGGGACCTCCGGCTTCAGCGAGGACCGGCTGGAGCAGGTGCGCCGCTGGCTGGCCGAGGCGCCCGGTCCCCGCGTGCTCATCGTGCCGAACTTCTCCGTCGGCGCCATCCTGATGATGCGCTTCGCCGCCCAGGCCGCCCGCTTCTTCGACTCCGCTGAGGTCATCGAACTGCATCACGCGGCCAAGGCCGACGCTCCCTCAGGCACCGCGCTGCGGACCGCCGCCATGATCAGCGACGCCCGCCGGGCGGCGGGGCTCGGCGCCCCGCCCGACGTCACCGCCTCGGCCCTGCCCGGGGCCCGCGGGGCGGTCGTGGACGACATCCACGTCCACTCGGTCCGGGTGGCCGGCCTCGTTGCCCACCAGGAGGTCCTGCTGGGCGGCCACGGCGAGACGCTGACCATCCGGCATGACTCGCTGGACCGAGCCTCGTTCATGCCCGGGGTCCTGCTCGCCGTCCGCCAGATCAGCTCGCTCCGGCCCGGCCTGACCCTCGGCCTGGAGTCCCTCCTCGGCCTCGACTAGGCCCCGCGCGGCAACGGCCTCTCCAGCACCGCTCAGACCTCGCCGAACAGCCGGTCTCCGGCGTCACCTAGCCCGGGGTAGATGTAGCCACGCGAGTCCAGCCGCTCGTCCACCGCCGCGGTAACCACCCGCACCACGGCCGGCCGGTCGCCGGGGAACGCTTCCTCCAGCCGCTTCAGCCCCTCCGGCGCCGCGAGCAGGGCCACCGCCGTGACGGACGTGACGCCCCGCGCGGTCAGCATGGCGATCACGGTCTGCAGCGTGCCGCCGGTGGCGAGCATGGGGTCCAGCACGAAGGCCTCGCGGCCGGTAAGGTCGGCCGGCAGCCGGTCCGCGTAGGTGGAAGCGACCAGGGACTCCTCGTCGCGGACCAGCCCCACGAAGCCGACGTCTGCCATCGGCAGTAGCCGGATCATGCCGTCGAGCATGCCGATGCCGGCCCGCAGCACGGGCACGATCAGCGGCGGCGGGCTGTCCAGCTTGACCCCGGACGCCGCGCCGAGCGGGGTCTGCACGGTAACGGGCTGGACACGGATCTCCCGGGTCGCCTCGTAGGCCAGCAGGGTGACAAGCTCGTCGGTAAGCCGCCGGAACGTCGCGGTCTCAGTGCCCGCATCTCTTAGCGTGGTCAGCTTGTGCGTCACCAGCGGATGATCGATAATCAGAGTCTCCACCGCTCAAGTGTGGCAGGCTCTGGCCCGGCCGCCACCCAGGACCCGATGATCCTGATCATGGAGCCCTGAGCACCGGTCGGCGTCCTTACCGCGCCCGGTGGGCGCCGGACGGCCCCGCCGACTGGCGCAGGTCGGCTTCTATCTCCCGCGCGGTCTGCAGCAGCGGTTCGAGCAGGTCGTCGGCGACCTCGGCGACGCTGCGCCGCCCGGCGTGCGTCGAGACGTTGACCGCGGCGATCGCCCGGCCGTCACTGTCCCGGATGGGTGCTGCCACCGAGCGCAGCCCCTCCTCCAGCTCCTGGTCGACCAGCGCCCAGCCCTGCGCCCGGATCCGGTCCAGCTCCGCCCGCAGTGCGGCCGGATCCGCGATCGTGTGCGGGGTCAGCGGCAGCAGCTTGGTCGACGCCAGGTAGGTGTCCAGCCAGTCCGCCGGCTTGTCGGCCAGCAGCACCCGGCCCATCGAGGTCGCGTAGGCGGGGAACCGGGTGCCCACGCTGATGGTCACGGTCATGATGCGCCGGGTG
>JBEKCN010001015.1:0-4850 GCA_050014855.1 Streptosporangiaceae bacterium
TGATAAGAGCCTGCCCTCCACCGCGAGCGGCCCATCCCTGTCGTGTCCGCACTCAGCAAAACCAGGATCTTGCCGATTTCCAGAATGAAGAAAAGAAGGCCTTGACAAACATAGGAGCATCGATATGCGCGAATAGCAATCATATGATAACAGGTTGCCCTTAACGCTATGTCACCTCCAGCAAGGCCGCTGCCCAGTCAGCTGACCCGTGGCGGCGGCGGCGCCGCCGGCCGATCCCCTGGCAGCAGTGACGGCCCGGGATGGCAGGCCGGGTGACAGCAGGGCGGCAGGCCGGCAGGAGTTATTGGGGACGCGGCACTGCCGGGCACGGCCACGCCGAGGCGTCGTCGGCCTCAGAGCCGACACCGGCCTTCTCCGGGGGTTGCACCTTACGCTGCAGGTGTCGCGGCGGCGAGGAGTCCAGCGGCGTGCTCGCTGTGCTCCGGTGATCGCGCGATGGTCTCGTCCTGCGAGGGGACTCGCTGCTGATTTCGGGTTTAGGTTGATGAATGTGCGTCTGCTCTCGCCCCGGCATGCGGTCCGGGTTCTCCTTGCCGTCATGACGGCCCTTCCGGTAGCGGGCACCGCCGTCCTCCTGGCCCACGACAGCGGCACGCATCCGCGGTTGGCTCTCCAGGTCCATTCGGTCGGCCAGGCCAGTTCTGCCACGCAGGCCGCCTCGGTCACACGGACCGCTTCCGGGCCGCGGGCCGCTTCGGGACCGCGGACCGCTGCGGGAACGCAGGCCGTCTCGGCCAGGCAGGCCGTCTCGGCCAGGCAGGCAGCGCTCGCCGTCGCGGGGGGCCCGGCCGGCATCCAGGTGACGGGCGCCGCTTTGGCCAACGCGTCCACCGGTCAGGTCTTGTGGAGCCTTGGCCTCAATACCGAACGGCCTATCGGCAGCATCGTGAAGGTCATGACAGCCCTGGTGGTGATCCAGGCGGGCGACCTGAACCGGGAGATCACGGTGCCCGAATCGGTCATCGCCTACCTGAACAGCCAGAACGGGCCGAGCACCGCGGGCCTGATCGTCGGCGACCGGCTGACCGCGCTGGAGCTGCTCGAGGCGCTGCTGCTGCCGTCCGGCTGCGACGCCGCCTATACCCTCGCGGAGGCCTACGGTCCCGGGATCGACGCGTTCATCGCCAAGATGAACACCGAAGCCCAAAGGCTCGGCCTGACCGGCACGTACTTCTCGAACTTCGACGGCATGCCGTGGCCGAGCGAGTACTCCACCTGGTCGACCCCCGCGAACCTGATCACGCTGGGCCGGTATGCGATGAGCTACCCGGTGTTCAGCACGATCGTCGGCCAGGTCAGCTACTCGCTCCCGTCCGGCGACGGCCACCACGGCTACTTCTGGCAGAACACCAACCCGCTGATCGGTGCCTACCCCGGCGCGATCGGGATCAAGACCGGCGACACCCTGGCGGCCGGCAACTGCCTGCTCTTCGAGGCGACCCAGAACGGCCTGATCCTGATCGGGGTGACGCTGGGCACCCCCGGCGACGACATCACCGTCACCGGCCCGGTAGCCACCCGGGTCCTGAACTGGGGCTTCAGCCACTTTTGAGCACAGGCGGCACCAGCTGCCAACCCCGGCGGTCCACCCACCCGCTGAGCTGGGCTTAACGGGGTCCGCGCGGAGCCTGCCGGGGAAACTTCAAGCGAGGGCAATGCCACGTGCAGGGAAATCCGCGACTCGGCCGTGCTCAGGTCGGTCCGCCGGGCTTGACGCAGGGGTACCACTCGGCGATGTGCAGGCAGGCCGCCTCGCACGCCGATCCGCGCACCACCATGCGCCAGAGCGGGCCCACGGCAGCTCCGACCGGTACGTTACCGACATCGTCGCCGCTTATTTCGCGGGCGCTGCCCGGTAACGGGCATCGGCGGGAACAGCACTGTCTGTCGGTCACGGCCGCCGGACAGAGCTCCCATTGCCGACTATTCGATCAGTACTCGTGGTGACGCACCGCGATTCCGGGGCGAACGCGAACCGGCGTTATCTCAAGTCCGCTTTGGGGTGTCTCCGATGTAGCTTTACGGGCCTTTGAGCTGCGTCGTGGACGCGTTATCTTAAGTGGTGTCCACGACGCACTGGAAGCGATGTCACCCACGTGACCTGCGTCTATCCCCTTGTCGCTGCGCTTTTGAGTTCTGAGCCGCGCCCAGAACCTCACGTCAGCGACATGTCTCAGACGCAAAAGCCCCTCATGACCAGGGCTTATCCAAAATGGACTTAAGATAACCGCCTTACCTGCATCCGTAGGGGACCGCAAGCGTTCGATGTGGGGCCCTTTGCGGTCATGATTACCCCTGGTCCGGGCATACCTGAGTCTGCTCCCTGTCCCCTGATAGCTGCCGGGTTCTGCGAGCGGGCGGGCGGGTCAAGGGGCGCGCAGCGCCCGCGTAGCGGCGCCGCAGGCGCCCTTGACGCGATCGTCCGGGAGCGGATCATGCCGGGCGGCAGGGGGCAGGGAGCCCCTGGTGGCGGGATACGGTTCAGCGGTTCAGGCTGGTGGCCTGGCTGGTGGCCTTCCTGCGTGGGGTGACCAGCCGTGGCGGCCGGGGGCGGGGGCCAGGAGGCAGCCAGCCTTACCTAGGTCCGCGGGGCGTGGGGTGCTGCCCCGGCGACATGATGATTGATTGGGTGTCCCCGGCCTGCGGGGATGCGGCCGCTCAGTCTAATCAGGCCGTCCGCCTGGCCCTGCGGGCAGGGCCGGCAGCGGCTGACAGCGGATCGGCGGGAGCTGGCCGCGGTGGTCCCCATCGGGTGAGTTCGGCTGCATACGTGGTCCGGCCGGGCCGGCGGTCATGGGCTGGTCACCGTGTCATGGAGCGAGGGGGTCTCAGGCGGCGGACAGCGCGTCGTCGCCGAGCTCGGTCAGGATGTGGCAGGCCTGGCGGAGGATCTTGCGGGCCTCGGACAGCGCGGCGCGCTTGCCGTTGCAGCGGTCCTTGACCTGGGCGTAGTAGCGGTGGTCGGGGGCCGAGGACCGGGCGTGGGTCTTGCCGGCCTCATAGACCGCCCAGCGCAGTACGGGCGGTCCTTGCCGGGACAGCCGCCCGGGCGGGCCTTTGCGGTCGGAGGAGTGGACGGTGACGTCCAGCCCGGCGAACCGGACCGCCTTGCGGGAGGAGGAGAACCGGCCTTCTCCGCCCAGCCAGCAGGTCATTGCCAGCGCGGTGACCGGCCCGACCCCGTACAGCCGCGCGGCCAGGACCTTGGCGCCGGTCAGGTGCCGGGCGGCGTCCAGCAGCTGGTGCCGCAGCTCGTGCAGCCGGCTTTCCAGCATGTCGGTCATGTCCAGGGCGGTGGCGACCTGCAGCTGCCCGGCCGGTGACAGGTGGGCGGCCGCGGCCGTCCGCAGCGCGGCTACGCCCTGCTCGGTGCGCAGTGTGCCCTCGCCCAGGGCCGGGGCGCCCTGGTGGAACAAGACCGCGTGGATGCGCTGCACCCAGGCCGTGTGCTCGGCCCGCAGATCATGGTAGGTCTCTAGCAGTGCCCGGCATTCCAGGATGTGGCTGGGCGGGATCCAGCACTCCGGCAGCCGTCCCTCGGCCAGCAGCTGCCTGAGGTGCCGGCAGTCGGTCTTGTCAGTTTTGGCGTGCCGCTTGCGGCCGCGGGCAAACGCGGTGTCGGCCGGCTCGGCCAGATGCGCCGCGATCCCGGCCGCGGCCAGCTCCTCGGTGACATACCGCCACCCGGTACACCCCTCGGCCGCGAACGCGACATCCTCACGGCCGGCGAACCGCGCCAGCCAGGCCCGCACGTGCTCCCGGTCGGCCGGGGCGATCTGGCCGCGCTGCACCTGTCCGGTGCCGGTGTCGAGGTAGTCGAAGGTGATCTGCTTCCGGTGGATATCCAGCCCGCCTACGATGGGCATCGGGACCTCCTCAAGCTCCCGGAGGGGGCGCACGCGCCCCCCATACGAATTGCCTACGCGGTCAATCGTGACGCGCGTCTGAGCTGGGGAGGTCTCACGGCACCCGGCCGCAACCTCAGCTCAGTCCGGCCCGATGCATGTCATCTAATTGTTCCTGAGGGCGCTGCGGTAGTGCCGTAGCGTTCGTGAGATCCGACGGGCTGGCTCCCGAACCGCCTGCCGACCGCGTGCGGTCTGGCTTTAGAACGAGGTGCCAGCCTGCCGGTTCTCGCCGTGGCGTGGCTCAAAAGAGGTGCGAGCGCTAGCAGGTCCGTAATTAGGCATGCCCGCCACGTTCCCCATTCCCCGAACGAACGCGACTTGGAGCGTGCCTTGACAGCAGTGATGATCGGCGTGGACCCGCATAAGGGGTCGCATACGGCGGTGGTGATCGGCCTGGCGGAGGAGCCGCTGGGCGAGCTGCGGGTCCGCGCATCGGCCGGTCAGGCGGAGAAGCTGGTGGCGTGGGCAGCGGACTGGCCGGAGCGGACCTGGGCGGTGGAGGGCGCCGCGGGCCTGGGCCGGCTGCTGGCCCAGCAGCTCGTGGCCGCCGGCGAGCGGGTCCTGGACGTTCAGCCGAAGCTGGCGTCCCGGGTGCGGCTGCTGCAGGCTGGCGACACGAACAAGAACGACCCGAACGACGCGCGGTCCGTGGCGGTCGCGGCGCTGCGGTCCAAGACGGCGCGGCCGGTGATGGCCGAGGACTACCCGGCGGTGCTGAAAGTGTGGTCCAAGCGGCACCGTGACCTGGCCCGGCTGCGTAACCAGGTCGCCTGCCGGCTCCACGCCGTGCTCTGCGACCTGGTCCCCGGCGGCCACCCGAAGGAGATCTCCGCAGCTCAGGCCGCCAGGATTCTGGAGCAAGCCGCGCCGTCAGGAGCTGTTGACCGGGCCCGCGCCGAGCTGGCCGCCCAGTTCCTCGAG
>JBEKCN010001016.1:0-2519 GCA_050014855.1 Streptosporangiaceae bacterium
CTCCCCAGCGCGCAGCCCGGCTCAGTGCGCCATCACCCGCAACTGATCGGCCGCCGCGTTCGGCTTGTAACCCAGCCAGGCTGGCTCCACCGCGAAACCCTCTGCGAACGCTGCCAGCGGCCCGGTCACCCGGACACGCGAAGGATCATCCTGAGGCAGGGCATCCAGCCACACGAACGGATACGGCCCAGCGTCCAGCGGCCGGGACCGGAAGCTGGCCACCAGCTCATCCAGCTCCGCCGCCATCACGCTGACCTGCGACTTGCTCAGCTTCGTCAGCCCCAGCGACTCGGCCAGCTTCTCCACCCGCCTGCTGGACACGCCCAGCAGGCAGCCGGCCGCCACCACGGACGCCAGCGCCCGCCGGGCGCGACGGCGCCGCTCCATCAGCCACTTCGGGTAATAACTGCCCTGCCGCAGCTTCGGGATGGCCAGCTCGATCGCCCCGGCCCGGGTATCTCACTCCCACCGTCACGGATTACGGCAAGCCAGTCACAACTGGATCAGCTACCCCATACACCACTCCCGTGAACATGAACGCGCGAAGCGGTCATGATGCGTAGGCTGATGAGCTGGTGACCGTAGACCCGACCGCGCCAGCAGCAATGGGTGACGCGGCAAGACCGTGCGAGGGAAACTACATGACACGGAGGGAACCTGCCTATGACATCCAGTCGAGCGGCCACCGGACAGTAGCACCGATCCGTAGACATGTCGGCCTAATCGCCTGCGTCACAATCTTCATTGCCGTGGTGGTGGCGATCGCCGGCATAAGAATTTCAGGCGTCTTCTCAAATTCACCTGCGCCGTCCACGCCAGAACAGTCGGAACCGATACGTTATCTGGGTGTATACGAGCCCGGCGCACCCGGCTCTTACTCTGGCGTAGAGCAGTTCGCGAATGCTGTCGGAAGGCAGCCGAACCTTGTCTCTTATTATGCCGGCTGGGGAGAAAATTTCGAAACCGCGTTTGCGGAGTCCGCTGCGAGTCATGGCGCGACCACAATAGTGGAGGTGGATCCGACCAATATTTCAATGGCGAATATAGCCGCCGGAGCCTATGATTCATATCTGATTTCATTTGCCAGACAGGTGACTGCTTTCAAACATAGAGTAGTTATAAGCTTTGGTCATGAGATGAACGGGTACTGGGAGACGTGGGGCTATCACCATACTCCGCCCGCCACCTTTGTTGCAGCATGGCAGCATATTGTCACTCTTTTTCGCGATCAAGGTGCTACGAACGTCGTTTGGCTATGGCAGGTAAATTCTGCTAGCGCTGAGACGGGACCAGTTCGCGACTGGTGGCCTGGAGCTCAATACGTCACCTGGGTCGGCGTTAGTGGTTACTATTACCTGCCTGGTGACAATTTTTACAATATTTTCAGTCCCGTAGTTACGGCTATTCGGCAATTTACCCAGGACCCTTTGCTAATTGCAGAGACTGCTGTGGGCCCGCAGGCTGGGCAGTCACGTGGCATCAACGACTTGTTTACCGGAGTGCGTGTACAAAACTACCTCGGGCTCGTCTGGTTCGATCAGCACAGCCGTGGCGGGCTTTACAAAGGTGAGAACTGGCGAATCGAAGGTAATCCGACGGCAATAACCGCATTCCGAAGTGCCCTAGCAGGCTGACAAAATCCCCGAGAGTTTTGGTTGGCTAATACCTATTCGGACTATTACCGATTCCTATCATGAAAGTCATTAGTATGAAATCTCATCACACGGTCTACGAAAAGGGGCCATCCAGGCGTATTCACCGGTCATCAGTTTCACGAGGACGGTAAGCTGGTAGCCAAAGCTGGCCGGTGTTCCAGCGGCTCCCGCCATCATTCAGCGGATGGGCCCCACCTGCATCCCGGTCTCTGCTACCGTGGCAGGCGACTAATACACTTAGCTTCGGGCATTTGCCGATATCTAATGAAATGCAAAACGTCATGGATCTATGCCCAGGCGGTCGGCAATAGCCGGCAGGCCGTCTGGCAAGCCAGCCCTCGCGGGCACGACTCACACCGGGCAGGGGGGCAGTTGAGTTGAGATCTCGGCGGGTATCTGGAACGGCCGTCGTGGCCGCTGCTGCCCTGGCGATCGTCTTGATCGGCTCGCTCGTGGTCTTCTCAGCCCGGGGCGGTTCGTCCCTGGCGACGGCGCCGGCCTCTTACCTGGGCGTCTACGAAAAGGGACCACCCGCTACGTACCAGCCGGTGACGACCTTCGCGGAGCGGATCGCCAAGCAGCCGAACCTCGTCGGCTACTACAGCGGCTGGGGTGAACCGTTCAAGACGTCCTTCGCGGAGACGGTTCACCAGCATGGCGCCATCACCATCCTTCAGATGGACCCAAGCTGGGCGTCGGTCTCGTCGATCGCCGCGGGAAAGTACGACCCCTATCTGCGCTCGTTCGCCCGCAGCGTGCGCGCGTTCGGCCAGCCCGTGGTCATCGGCTTCGGCCACGAGATGAACGGCTACTGGTACTCGTGGGCCTACGGGCACGCGGCGCCGTCGGAGTTCGTCGCAGCCT
>JBEKCN010001017.1:0-2518 GCA_050014855.1 Streptosporangiaceae bacterium
TCAACGTCCTCGGCAGCCTGGCCATCGGCTGGGGAGCAGCCGTCCTGGTCCGCCTCATCTTCGGCTCACCGCTCGGCCTTCCCTCGGCCGGGGATGTGCAGCTGCTGCTCGACGAGCTTGGCATCAGCGCGCTGAACGTCCGGGCGCTGCCACGGCAGGTCTGGGGAGTGGCGAAATACCAGGCCACCGAGACGCGTCAGGGCTCACCCGGTCAGCCCATCGCTATCTCGGTTTATGGCCGGGATGCGGCTGACGCCAAGCTGCTCACCAAGTCCGGGCGCTTCCTCTTCTATCGGGACTCAGGGCCGGCCCTCACGATTAGCCGGCTGCAGCAGGTCGAGCACGAGGCCTACCTCACCATGCGGGCTGGCCGGGCCGGCGTCGCCGTGCCAGAGATCGTCGAGGCGGGAACGGCCGGGCTGTCTGAGGACGCGCTGCTCGTCTGCCGCTGCCCGGCCGGCGTTCAGCTGTCCGAGGCGGACGGCACCGAGGTGGACGACGCCACCCTGGACGATCTCTACCATCAGCTGCGGTCGCTGCGGAAGGCACGTATCGCGCACGGCGCGATCAGCGGTGACACGCTGCTGGTCGACCCGGCAGCGGAAACTGTCACGCTGACGGACTTCCGCAACGCCGCGTCCAACGCCTCGGACGATCAGCTCGACCGCGACCTGGCCTGCGCTATCGCGGTGACGGCCGTGGCGGTGGGCGCCGGGCGGGCCGCCGACGCGGCGGCCCGCTGCCTGGACGCGGAGGAGCTGGCCGGCGCCTTGCAGCGGATGCACCGGGCCGGGCTCGACCCCACGCTCAGCCGGAGCCTGCGGGGCAAGCGCGAGCTCCTGGCGGAGGTCCGTAACCGCGCCGCCCAGGCCAAATCGATCGATGTGCCGAAGCTGGTGGAACCTCGCCGGGTGAGCTGGCCGACACTGGTCATGGTGGTCGGCACGCTGATCGGCGGCTGGGCGCTGGTCGGGGTGCTGCTCGACGTGTCCAAGTCCTTCGACACCGTGATCGGGGCCAGCTGGCTGTGGGTCATCGTTGCGTTTGTCCTGGCCCAGCTGGCCTTTGTGGCATCAGCGGTGGAGGCCGTCGGCAGCGTGGCCGGAGTGCTGCCGTTCGGGCGCGTGCTAGCCGTCGAGGTCGCGAACTCGTTCAGCGCGCTGGCCGGCGGGACCGCAGCGGTCTTCGCCACCCGGGTGCGCTTCTTCCAGCAGCAGGGTTACGACGCGTCGGTGGCGCTGAGCTCGGGCGCCATCATAGCTACCTCCAGCTGGATCGCCATGGGAATTCTGTTCCTCGTGTCACTGCCCTTCGCCTGGGGGACCCTGCAGCTGAAGGCCGCCCCCGAGTCGGGCGGGGACTCGAAGCTGGTCTGGATCATTCTGGCCGTCGTGGTGCTGGTCGCTCTGGTGGCCGGCGTGGCTCTGGCCGTGCCCAGGCTGCGCCGGCTGGCGGCCGCGACGGTGCGCCCGAAGCTACGGGACATCTGGGCCAACCTCAAGCAGATAGCCAGCTCGCCGCGCAAGCTGATCCTGCTGGTGGGTGGGTCGTTCGCCGCGGAACTCCTGATAGCGATGGCACTGTCCGTCTCGCTGCGCGCCTTCGACGATCACCTCCGGCTGCCCACCCTGATCGTGGTGATCACGCTGGCCGGATTCGTCGGCGGCGCCTCGCCCTCACCCGGCGGCATGGGGGTAGTGGAAGCAGGCCTGATCCTCGGCCTGACCGCGGCCGGCGTCTCGGAGGCCGACGCCACCGCGGCGGTCTTCATCCAGCGGCTGTTCACCTCCTACCTGCCGCCCATCTGGGGCTGGCTCACCCTGGTCTGGATGCGCAAGCGAGAGTATCTGTGAGGTCCAGCGTTTCGCTGGGCGGCGGAGCCGGGCTGTGATGCCTGCGGACCCTGACGGCTGACTGCGTAATAGCTTCGACAGACCTGAAATCCACCCTGCCTGCCTGGCAACCCAGTATTCTCGCGTGCGATGTTGTCGTCTCGGTCAGAAGAGAGCAATCTGTCAAGGGTGCCCGTGTCGTGAGACTTCGTAGCCTTGCGTTGAAGACGGTGTACGGCGTGTGCTGCGTACTGGCCGGGTCGACACTGCTCGTGAGCTACTACGCGCGTTCTTACGCGGACGCTGTGAGCAGCATCGGCTCATCGCACGCGATTGTGAGCGGGCCGTCGATTGGCGAGCAGAATATTCTCGTCATTGGCCTCGAGAGCCGCACCGACTATGACGGCAACGTCCTGCCGGCCAACCTGCTGGCCGCGATGCACGCCGGAAGCGTCGAGGGCGTCGAGGACGAAGGCGTGGGCGGGCAGGACACGAACACGCTGATCCTCATCCATATCTTCGCGGGCGGCAAGAAGGCGATCGGGTTCTCGATCCCGCGTGATGACTGGGTTACCTTCCCACAGGCCTACGACGGCCAGTCGGAGGGCAAGATCGACCAGGCTTACGGTCTGGCCTGGGCGCAGAGCCTGTCTCAGACCGGCAACTCCAGCATGAGCCGGGACCAG
>JBEKCN010001018.1:0-2516 GCA_050014855.1 Streptosporangiaceae bacterium
TGGCGTCCAGTACCACCATGGACGCGGCCCAGATCAGCCCGTCCACGGTGAACGGCAGCAGCCGCGCCGTCACCCCGGACTCGCCATGCGAGCGCACCAGCTCATACGCGTGCTGGTAGGAGATGACCGCGGCGACGAGGGCCACGGCCACCACTGCGAGCGCCGTGGTGATCCTGATAAGCCGGTCCACCATAGGCCCAGCTCCTCACGCCACCCGATCACGAACAGGTCGTCGTCGCCATAGCCCGCGGCGAGCCGCTCCGCTAGCACCATGGCCGTGATCGCCTGGTTCCGGGTGAACAAGCGGCGGGGGAGACCGGATACGATCCACGCGCCCTGGCCGTCAGCGGCCGCGTGCGAGCTGTACCGCGCGGTCGCGATGACACGCCCGCCGAACTCGGCGGTCATGTAGTCGTCGTCGATTCGGGCTGCCATAGGGGACCTCACCTTCGGTAGTGAGGTCCGGAAAGCCAGTGACAAACCAAGTGACAACGGCCCGGGTTAACACCGGACCGCGTCAGTACCAGCCAGACGGCGCTACCGTCCTGAACTGCACTGACGCGACCCAGCGCGACCCTTCCAGACGGGATGAGCGTCCATGGTAAGGAGAAGGTCTACGGTTCGATTCCGTAACGGGGCTCCAGCTCAACGCGCTATTTCGAACGGCGCTATTCAAGATCAAGAGACTAAATTTCAAGATCAAGAGACTAACGCGGCGATGACGGGGCTGGACGGCGCGACGTAGCCGGACAAAAATGGGCTTCTGGCCTGCGGGTATCACCGGAGTCGGACGTTGCGCGTCTCCGTGGCACGGAGAATCGGGCACATCGTCCGTGACGGTCGCGCCGCCCGCAGTGTGCCTGCCCGGCCAGGCCGTTACACACCCTTCACAGGCCTGCCGCCCAGGGCTGTTTGTGACCGGCGGATCTTGTTCATGCCATCGAGGATGGTGCGTGTGGCTTATAAAGGCGCATGACACTCCCTGTGTCAACCTCAGGCCGCGATTTGCTTAGCGAGTGCGGCGGCGGCTCCGTGCGCGGCGGGGTCGTAGGGGACGCCGTCGAGCCAGCAGCGCCATATGACGCGGATCCAGGCGCGGGCGAGGACGCGGACGGCGTGCGGGTGGTCTTTGCCGCTGGCGCGGGCGTCGTTGTAGATCTTGGCGGCCCAGGGGCTGGCGTGCCGGCTGTTGTCGGCGAAGGTGGTGATCGCGACGCGGAAGCGCTTGTTGCAGGCCCAGCGGAAGTGCACGGCGCGGTGCTTGCCGGATTGGCTGGTGACGGGGGTGACCCCGGCGAGGGCGGCGACGGAGTCGGGGTGCTCGTAGGCTGGGCGGGCATCGCCCCACTCGGCGAGCACCTGGGCGGCGTTGACCTGACCCGACCTTGGCAGCGACGTGAAGATCGCGCTGTCCGGGTGCTCCCCGAGGTGGGCGGCGGTGGAGCGGTCGAGGTTCTTCACCGACGCGTTCAGGGCGGCCAGCACGGCGACGGCGGCGAGCACGGTGTCGCGGATCGCCTCGGTGAGGGCCTCGCCGGTGGCGCCGGCCGGTGCGGAGCGCAGCCGGGTGAGCAGCTCGGCGGCGGTGCGGCGGCCGGAGTAGCTGTGCTTGGCGCAGAACGCGGCCATCCGCTTTTCACCCAGGTGCGCGGCGGCGGCCGGGGTCGGGTAGCAGGTGAGGAATTCCAGGCTGATCGGCGATTCCACGTCGGCGAAGATGGCTTTGGCGCCGGGCCAGTGCGCATCCAGCAGCGCGGCGAGCTGGTTGGTCGCTGCGACCCGCATCTCGACCAGGTCACCGCGGGCGCGCACGACGGTGCGCAGCGCCTTCGTCTTATCGGAGTAGGGGGCGGCGGCTTTCAGCTTGTGCGCGCGCAGCCGCAGGTACTCGGCGATCACCGCGGCGTCCCCGGCGTCGGACTTGGCGCCCGAGAGCACCTCGCCGTCCCGCCAGGTCTTGATCGCGTTCGGTTTGACCGGCACGACCGGGTGCCCGGCCTCCAGCAGCAGGTCCACCAGGCGGCCATCCGGCCGCTCGATCGCGACCGGCAGATCGCTGGGGTCACCGTAGCGGGCCAGCCTGCGGATCAGCGTGGCGATCCCGTCCGCGGAATGCTCGATCACGAACTCGGCCGCGATCTTGCCCGCGGCGTCCAGCACGCACACGGCATGGGTCTCAGCGGCCCAGTCGATCCCGGTGAAAAACAGCGCATCAGGCAGCGCAAACGGCACAGAAACTCCTCAAGATGGCAGCGACGGCCCGGCGAGGAGGACAGCTACCGGGCGGTCACTAACCGGCGCTCTGCGGCGCGTCTCCCTGTTGCCAGTCCGTGTCCCCGGAGAAACCGGGGGCGGTGGTGTCATGCAGGCCCTTCACGGGCGACCAGCACAGACCGTCACCCCGGCTCCCGCCGAGTCCCAACAACGAGCACCGTGTCGGTACCCATAAGAAAGATGGTGCCCTAGTGACCAGCGACAACCCGTTCCCGGACGACACCCGACGTCCTGGTGCGGTT
>JBEKCN010001019.1:0-2510 GCA_050014855.1 Streptosporangiaceae bacterium
CGGCTGTATTTCGATCAATGTACTGGTCGCCCGGATCTGGTTCTTCTGCGCGCCCGCTGCATTGTCGGATTCCTCTCAGCGCCGCATGGGATTACCGGTTTCCCGTTGCCTATGGCTTCCGGCAAGCCTGCCCGGCACCTGACCGGGCGGTAGCCCGGCTGATGGGCGGCTCATGGTCCGGGTTACTGGCCGGCTGTCCTGGACGCGCCTTCTCTCGGGCCACGCCGAGCGGACCAGCGATTCGCCGCCCAAGGCACGGCAGCTTTCAGATTGCTCGCAGACCAGTGCCCGCTCCGCCGGGATGGTCATCACTTGCTGACGATCATCGCCCTGGTCAGAGCGGGCACTTGCCGGCATTGGCGGTGGTGTGTGGTCGGCCAGCGGGCCGGTCAGACGTTGCCCGGCCTAGGGATGATGCTCATGATCATCCAGCAGCCCAGAAGCGCCGGGAGGAGGTGCTGCGAAGCGCCCCCAGCCCGACGGAGGTGCATCTGCCGTTGCGGAGCGCTCGCGCACCAGGTGATGCGGCTGGATGACAAAGCTCCGGGTGCATCCGTCGCTGCTGGTTGACCTGAAGCAGCGGCCCGGGCCCGCCTGCGTGGACTGACTCGTGCTGCTGAGCCGGGCCCGGCTGAATGCCATGTGCGCGGCCTCCCCTTGGTCCCCAGCGGTTAGGTAGCTGTAGCGGGCGGGCCCGGCGGCAGCGCTACGATCAGTCTCAGGTGAGCCGGGAAGCCTGGTCGGCAGCAACGCGCGCACGGCCGCACGGCTGCTCGCCGGCATGGACGGGCCAGGCGGCAAGGTCGCGGCACCGCGCAGCGGCTACCTGCAGTACATCCAGCGCGCCCTGCTGGTCCGGCTGGCCTCCGAACGTGGCGTGGTGATCCATTTGCGCTGCCGGCCCGGCCACTTTCTGGTGCAGGGCCACGCCTACGCTACGGTCTGGCCCGCTGATGCCGCCGAGCGGGTGGCGCAGGACCTGTCCTGCGCGCACGTCACCGGGCCGTACCGGACCCTCGCCCAGGACGTCTCCCTCGGCGTCGACCAGCTGGCCGAGATCGCGGTCCGCGCGCTGTCCCCGGCGGTCAATGACACCTTCACCGCGCTGACCTGCATCGACTGGATCGGTGACAGCTTGTGTAAGCTAACCGGCCGGTGGCACCCCATACGGGTCTACCGGGACGCCGCCGGCGTGGCCCGGGTGGTCACCACCGAGGCCACCTATGAGCGGCTGGTCCAGCGGGCGTTCGAGAAGATCCGGCAGGCCGGCACGCGCATGCCCGCGGTGATGATCCGCCAGCTCGACGCTCTCGCCAAGATCATGGAGCGGACCACCGCGCCGAAGGACTGCCAGCTGCTACTCGACCAGGCCGCGATGATCGACCGGCTCAGCCTGTCCTCGGCGGCCGAAGAAACTGACCGGGCTGACATCCGGCGCGCCTACCAGGCCGTGCTCCGCGTCCACGCTGGGCTCTGCGGGACCCAGACAGCTCCGCGCGGCGGCGGACGCGGAGCACCGGCAGCTCAGGCGCCGTGACGCTGGAACAGGCAGGCGCCAGCGGCGAGCAGCAGCGCCGTCGACAGGCAGAACACGCCGAACCCCTACGGTGCCGCGGCGGATCTTTGCGGGCTACCCGCGCCCGGGCGGTCATGTCACGGCTCCGGCGCGGGCTGGTCCGCGCCGTTGATGTGCGGGCCGCCGGGGTGGCGGCTGATGTGGGCGAGTTGTCTCCGTTCCTGGCCGAGCCGCAGTTCGCTGAGGAACTCCCGGAGCAGCCGCGCGTCCTGCTCGGTGAGCCTGCTGCCGGCCAGGACCAGGATCTCCCCGCCGGTGAGCTCAGCCTGGAACGAAGCGTCGTCGGGCGTGGCGGGAAGCGGCCCGCCCGCTGCCGCCATCGTCTGCCAGCCTGGGCCGTCCCGCCTGAACACGGCCACGGCGTCCAGGTCGAAGGTGCGCCGCAGGGCGCCGGCCATCTCGGGCCGGGTGCCGCGTCCGCTCCTTCGCGGGAGCAGTGCCTAGGCGGCGACCTTTAGCGGCTCGTGCGAGGCTAGCGGCGGCGACCGGAGCGTGGACCTGCTTCGAGGACGAGGCCGGCCGGTCCTTCGCCAGGTCATTGACGGCTGCACCGCCTTATGCCGGTTTCCCAGCGCAACAGAGACGCTAGTGTTTCTCGGCCGTGATCGCGCCGGCAGAGCCGTCTTGCCGCCGGGAATAGCGGCGAACGGATTGGCGAGCGTCCCGGCGCTCGCGACCCGGGCGAGGATCGCCTTCAGCATGAACCGCTGATCCTGGACCCGCTGCAGGTCACCGAGGGTGAATGCCCGGGTGCGCGAAGCCGAGCGCCTGGGTACCGTTGAGCGTCTGGCAGTCGCCCTTCAGGTGCAGCAAGGCCGCCGGACCTCGCCGAGCACCGGATCCGCGGGAAACAGGTCCTCGGCGGTTTCACGCACGAGTACCAGGTCGCCGCCTGACAGACCCGCCCGCCCCGCTAGGAGAAGAAAGAGGGATA
>JBEKCN010001020.1:0-2506 GCA_050014855.1 Streptosporangiaceae bacterium
CCCGGCGTCCCGGTTGCGACCGCGTGGGGGGACTGGCTGCCCCTGGTCAACGGAGGCGGGATCGGCCTGGACGACCAGCGGGCTCTCATTGTCCTGCGCGACCTGGGCGAAGGCCGCTTCTGGGGCACCACATCCGTCTCGCTGGTCGCCATCACTCCCGGGGGTATCCGCTACGACTTCACCGGCAATCCCGGCGTGGCGGCGGCCTGGTCCCCGGTCTCACTTGACGATTGCCCCCAGGCGGTAGATTGAGCAGGCAAAGCGCGTAATTCAGAACGCTGAAGGGCGGCCCGCGTGGACCTTACCGTGCTCATCATCGGCCTGGTCGAGGTGCTCGCCATGGCCGCGCTGGCCGCCTACGGTGCGGCCAAGCTGCCGCCAGACGCCCGGGTCTCGCTGCACCTGATCGGCCGGTACGGCAACTTCAGCTCCCGGCGCGCCGGTCTCATCGCCTGGCCCGTCCTCGGCGGGATCGTTTTCGTTCTGCTAGGGATAGTGGCCGCGACCGTGCAGGTCCACGGCAAGATGGCGGGCTTCTCGCCAGGCATTTTCCTGCCCATCGTGCTGTGCATCGTGCTGCTCTCCGAGATCGTCGCCATCGACCGCGCCCGCCGCGCCGCTGAGGACCCGGCTCCGGTGACCAAGCCCGCTAACGAGGAGTCCCGCGCGGCCGAGCGCCGCTGATGATCTGGCACCTCCTGCCGCTGCCGCGCTGGCAGGCGGCCGGGTCCGGCACGGCCTGCGCCGCAGCGTTCGTGCCAGGCACGGATGACGGCGTACCGTTCGTGCACGCATCGCCGGACGAGCTGGTCACGCTCGCGGTAGCCAACGACCGGTTCACCGGTTGTGCGGAACCGCTGGTCGCGCTGGCCCTGGATGAGAAGCGGCTTTCCGCGCCCGTGTGCCGCGAGCCCGCGGATCCCGCCCCGCCGCCCGGCGTCGCCGCGGGGACGCTGTTCCCGCACGTGTACGGGCCGGTCGAGCTGAGCGCGGTCACCGAGGTCCGGTACGCCCGCCGGGACCCGTCCGGGCGGTACACCGATCTCGATCCGCGCCCCGCCACAGCCGAAGCCCTCGACCTCATCCCGCACCCGGAGGGCGGCTGGTACCGCGAGACATGGCGAGCGGAGCCGTCCGCCACCCCGGCGGGCTACCCGGGCCCCCGGGCCGCCGCCACCGGCATCTACTTCCTGCTGCCACCGGGCGCGGAGTCGTGCTGGCATTCGGTGCGTTCGGACGAGATGTGGCTGTGGCACTCCGGCGACCCGCTGGCCCTCCTGCTCGGCGGTACCGGTCCCGAGCCGGCGGACGACCCGGAGACGGTGATTCTGGGCCCGGACCTGGCCGCCGATCAGCGGCCGCAGCATGTCGTGCCCGCGGGCAGCTGGCAGTCAGCCCGGCCGGTCGGCGCTCAGGAGGTCCTGGTCAGCTGCGTGGTCGCCCCTGGCTTCGACTTCGCCGACTTCACCTCCCGGCCGAGCTGACCATCCCGCCGGTGGGCGCGCCCTCACCGGCCGGCGCGGGCGACGGCGAGCAGGTGGGCGCTGGCCCCTATGATCGCCGGGTCGGTCTCGAAGGCCCGTGCGCAGGCCATCGCGTTGACGAAGAGCCGATCCGCGCGCTGAGCGTCGGCCGTGTCCAGAGCCGGCCACAGCGGCCCTGAGGGCGGCGGCGCGGACGCGCGGCCGGGATGGGGATTTGAGGCCGATGGGGTCCTGGACGTGCTGCGTCCGGGCCCGATGCTGTCTGAGGTGGCCGATGCCGCTCATGTGCACGGGCTGGGTCACGTCGGTGATGATGAGCTGACGGGCATCATGAGGGCCTGGCGCCGGATTACTTCCTGGGCGGCGGCCAGGGAACTGGCCGCCGTCGCTGAGCTGGCCCGCCGCCGTCCGGGCGACATCGACAGCATCCTGGACCCGGAAGTGGCGGCGCAGCTGCGTGCGGCTGGCCAGGCAGCAGGTGCGGGCAGCAGCCCCCCGGGTCTTTCCGGGGGCGCTGATTCCCCGGCCGCCCCCGGCCTTCCCGAACTGGTCAGCCCCTTCGTGCCGGACGAGCTGGCCCCGGCGCTGACGATGACCGTGCGGGCCGCTGAGATGCATCTGTCGCTCGCCGCCGGCCTGGTGACCAAGCTGCCGATGACCGCGGCCGCGCTGGAAGCCGGGCTGATCGATCTGGCCCGGGCCCGGATTATCGCCGGGGCGGCACGCGTGCTGACCAGGGAACAAGCCGCGGCAGTGGAGCAGCTGATCTTCCCGCGAGCCGGACAGCAGACCAGCGGGCAGCTCCGTGCCGCGCTGGCCCGGGCGATCCTGGCTGCTGACCCTGATGCGGCGCGCCGGCGCCGGGAGCAGGCACAGCGTGAGGCCCGCGTGCTGCGCTGGCGGGAGGACGCGGGGACCGCGGCGCTGTGTGGCCGTGACCTGCCATCGGCGGAAGCCCTGGCCGCTGACCAGCGCATCTCGGCCCGGGCACGGGAGCTGAAGACCGCGGGGCTGGCCGGGAC
>JBEKCN010001021.1:0-2505 GCA_050014855.1 Streptosporangiaceae bacterium
CGCGCCGCGGCACCGGTCGCGGTGGCCCATCCGCGGCGCCGCGCGCCGGCGGGAGATTGGCGCACCCTAGTGATGGCGCCGTTACACGGGTAAGAGCAGTCGTGGAGGCCGCCATCACTGAGGATAGAACTGCCTGACGGAGACGGGACGTGAAGCGGCGCGAGGCCGGGCTGCGGCCCCCAGGGCGCGATTCCACTCGGCCCAGGCCCCTGGCAGCCCGGTCCCAACCTGGGTGATGGCGCCACCACCAGGGCCCGGGCCGGGGTAACGGCGCCATCACGGGCGCTGAGAAATGGCGGCGCGGGGGATGCGGACCCCACGGCGCGGCACGGGCGGGGGCGGGGGCGGGGAGCTACGGCGCCGCGCGAGCGGTCAGGAAGCGCGGACCGGGAGGTCGTAGACGCGGCGGATGCTGGAGCCAAGCTCGGCCAGGTTGGCCCCGTAGACGTGCAGGGAAACGGCGATACCGGAGCCACCGTTGCGGACCCGGTGGATGTCACCGGGCGGGGCGAACCCGGCCACGGTACCGGGCGGGTTCTGCTGGCGGATGACCTCGGTGAGGTACTGGCCGCCCGGGCCGGGAGCGAAGATCTCCTCGTATTCGGTGCCCTGCAGGACGCCGGTCACGCACCACGACACGTGGTCGTGAATGGGTGTCACCTGACCCGGCCGCCACACCATGACCGCGATCGAGAACGAGCCGCCCGGTTCCAGGTGAATGACGTGGGTCTGGTAACCGGCCGGGTCGCCCTGCAGCTGCGCCGGACTCAGCAGGTCCGGCCCGGGCAGATGATGGCCCAGCGCGGCGGCCACCCGGTCAGCGGTCTTCCGGGCGTCCCCACCCTGCTCCCCGTCCTGGCCCCCGTCCTGGTCGGCTCTCTGGCCGATGGCCCTGCGGACGCCGGCCGCGAGCCCGGCCGGGCATGCGGCGTAGGCGGGCGGCACGGCAACGGCCGCTCTGCTGGTCACGGGCATGACCACCTCCCTGCGTCGGAACGGACGACGGCTCCCTACCCGGCCTTAACCCATAACAGTGATGCCAGTGCCGCAAAGAACTCATAGATTGAGTCAATGAGTTCGCAGCAGCAAGGGGGAGCCGGTAACCGCGCGGAAGCCGGTAACGGCGCGGAAGCCGGTAACGGCGCGGAAGCCGGTAACCGCCGGATAGCCGGTAACCGCCGGATAGCCGGTAACCGCGGTCAGTCCGCGACCGCCGTGTAGGCGATGACGCCGCGCCGCATGCCGTTGACCGCGGCGCGGGCGGTGGCACGCAGGTCGTTCCCGGCCACGCCCGGTAGGGGGGCACCTGCGATCTGGCCCAGCAGGTCGATGAGCTGCTTCACCGCGCGGACGAAATCACCCGGGCTCAGGTCGGTTGACTCGAGCACGTCCTCCAGCCGGGCGCCGCCCGCCCACTGGAAGGCCGCCCAGGCGAACCGCAGGTCAGGCTCGCGCAGGAACGAGACCCCACTGTCCTTTTCCAGCTCGTCGAGCTGGGCCCAGGCCCGCACCATCCGCCCGAGCACGTCCCGGACCCTGGCCGACGGCAGCCGCGGCGCGGCCGCGTCATCGGTCTGGCGGGACTCGAACGACAGGGCCGACACGCACGCGGCCAGTTCCTGGGTATCGAGGCCGTTCCAGTACCCCCGGCGCAGGCATTCGGCGGCCAGCAGGTCGAGCTCGGTGTAGAGCCCGCCCAGCAACCGCCCTTCGGCCGTGACGGTATCTCCGCTGAGATAGCCGAGGCTTTCCAGCACGGCGCAGACCCGGTCGAAGGTGCGCGCGATCACGTGCGACCGGCTCGCGACCTTCCGCTCCAGAGCCTCGGTCTCGCGCTTCAGCCGCGCGTAGCGCTGAGCGTACCGCGCGTGCTCCTCGCGGTCGGGGCAGCCGTGGCTCGAATGACGGCGCAGCCGCCGCCGCAGCGCGGCGATCTCCTGATCCGGTTCGCTGGCCCCGCGGGACCCGGCCGCCCGGGACCGGCGCCCGCCACGGCCGCCGCCGGCTCCCGGCCTGCTGGCTTCCTCGTCAACGGCTCCGTGGTCATCGTCTCGGGGGGCACCATCGTTCCAGTCGGCGACCCGCTGCGGGCCGGCCACCTCGCGCCCGGCCAGCCGGTTGCGGACCGAAGCGGCCAGGTCCCGGCGGTGCTGCGGCGAGCGCACGCTGAACGAGGCGGGGATCCGGATCCGGTCCACGGCCTCGACCGGGACCGGGAAATCGGCCAGTGACAGCCGCTTGACCTGGCGGTTGGCGGTGAGCACGAGCGGGCCGTGACCGGTCATCGCGGCCATCCGGGACGCGTCCGCGCTCCGCCCGGGGCCGTACGGCTCAGCATCCCGCTCGTCGCGCCCGGCGTCGGGCTCGCCGCGCGGCGCGGGACCGCGTCCCCGGTCCGGTCCGCGTCCCCGGCCCTTTCCGCGTCCCCCGTCCGGTCCACGTCCCCGGTCGGGGCCGCGGTCGGGGCCGCGGTACGGTCCCGGGCCCGGTTCCAGGACCACGGCC
>JBEKCN010001022.1:0-2504 GCA_050014855.1 Streptosporangiaceae bacterium
GACAGGCCGTGGCCATCGATCCGGCCCTCGGCGTCGGCGGGCACCGGCGCGTCCTTGAGCCAGCGCCAGGTGTCCCGGACGGTCTCCTGGACGGGCCTGCAGACCAGCCCGGCCGCCAGCGCCCGGGAGACGTCGATATCCCATACGGCCCGGGCGTCCCCCTCAGCGGCTGACCACAGCGGCAGTCCAGTCCACTCGTCTACCCCGGCGGCCTGCAGCACCGTATCCCCGGCCCATACGAGCTCCGCGCCGGCACCCGTCTCCGCCGCGCACGCGTCAAGCCATTCGCCGAAACTGGAATGGCCCGGCGGGCTGGTCACCACGTAAGAGCCCTCGTCGCCTGCCCGCAGGCAATGCAGGCCGAAGCTCGCCACGTCGCGCGCGTCTATCGGCCTGATCTGGCGCCGGGGGTCGCCCGGAGCCACCACCAGTCCCCCCCGGGCGAGGCGTGACAGCCACCAGGTTTGCCGCCCCCGGTCTTCATAAGGGCCAATGATCAGCCCCGGGTACAAGACGAGCGACCTGCCGGGAAACGCCGCGCGCACGGCTCGCTCGGCGCCGGCTTTCAGCGCGCCGTAGTCACCTTCGGTGACGTCGGGGGCACCCTCCAGGAGCGGCATGCCATCCCTGATCGGCCGGGCCGGCCAGTCCGCGAACGCCGAGACACTGGAGACGAACAGGTAGGCGCCGGCCTGGCCAGCGAGCGCCCGCGCGTTCTGCCCGACTACGCCCGGAACGCTGGCACAGGTATCGATAACCGCGTCCCACGGACCCTGGGCGGCCAGCCTCGCGACGTCGGCGGGTTCGCCGCGATCACCGCGGACTGCCGTAACGCCCGGCGGGTCAACGCTCGTCCGGCCTCGGTTGAAAACCACGACGTCATCGCCGTGAGCCAGCGCTTCCTCCGCGAAGCTGCGCCCCAGGAACCTGCCCCCGCCGATTATGAGAACTCGCATGCCACCATCCTGATTACTCAGCGTCGCGGCCCGTTCGACTGTGCTGCCGCTACTGCGACAATGTGATCGCCTACGCCTCCCCGTCGCGGGCCTGAGGGGTCAGCTCGCGTTCGAGCTGAGCGGGCCGCCACTCCACCATGACGATGGTCGCGTCGTCGGACAGCCGCCCATGCTGGAAGTCGGTGATCGCCCGGTTCAGCTGGCGCAGCGTCTCCGGCGCGGGCGTCCGGCCGTTGCCGTCCCAGAGGAAAAAGTCAGTGAGGCGCTGCATGCCGAACGATCTCCCGTCGGGCGCCTGGCCCTCGATGATGCCGTCGGTGTACAGAAGCAGCCGGTCACCAGGGGCCAGCCGCTCGGTGTACACGGGGGCCTGCTGGCCCGGTCCGGCAGACTCGGCACCGAAACCGGTCAGGAGGTCGAGGTCGGCCAGGCCGAGCGGCAGCTGGGGCAGGCGGCTGAGCTCCCTGATCACCCGGTTGCCCCGGATCAGCAGCGGCGGCGGGTGACCGCACGGGATCCAGCTGAACAGGCCGGTTCCAACGTCCAGGTCGCACAGCAGGGCCGTGACGAACCGGCTCTCACCGAACTGCTGCGCGATCGCCTCATCCGCCCGCGCGGCGACGTCAGGCAGCGAGCCGCCCGCCCGGCGGGTGCTCCGGCAGGAGGCCAGGCCGACGCTGGCCAGCAGCCCGGCGGCCAGGTCGTGTCCCACGGCGTCGAAGATCGATACGTGCAGGTGGTCACCGAGCATCGAGTAATCGAAGGCGTCGCCTCCCACCTCGTAGGCCGGCTCCAGGGTGGCGGCCACCAGAACCTGGTCGGTGGCGAACGTACGCGGCCCGAGAAACGCCCAGACCAGCTCGGCTTGCACGGCCATCGGCCGGCTGCGCCGGGTGCGGGCGTAGGTGTCGCTGTAACTGGACTTGCTCACCACCATCAGCCCGGTCAGCGAGGCCAGCGTCCGGTACCGGGCCAGCAGGGCGGCGCTGTCCGCTCCGGCGTCGCGGGCGATGAGCTCCAGGACGCCCAGCCGCTCCGTCCCGTCGACCAGCGGGATCCAGATGTGCCGCTGCCCGGCGCCGACCGCGGGACCATACTGGGTGGCCACCCTGCGGAAGGCCTGCCCGGCTACGGTCGAGTCGATCGGGAGCACCGCCGGGGACGGCGTGCCGCCACCGGGCAGTGCCCGCAGATCGTGCTGCTCCAGATCGGCCAGGTAGATCCGGGCCGCCGAAACGCCGAGGGGGCGGGCGTACCGCGCCAGCATGTCGGCCAGTTCGTCCGGGGCGAGCAGGTGCGACCGCGCCAGCAACTCGGCCACCACCTGTCCCGTGATCGCGTCCAGGTCGGGCATGAGCGGATGTTACGGCATCCGGGCCCTGGGAGACCGTGGAGCAGCGTGGCCGCCGCAGCGATGGTTGCCGTTCAGGCCCACTGCCGCGCCCCGGTACCCGGCGGTGGCACCCGCCGGGGCGGGCGGGCGCGCCGATCTGGTCAGATGGGCCCATGGTGCAGACCACCCGGCACGCGGGACAGTGGACGCTCGAG
>JBEKCN010001023.1:0-2501 GCA_050014855.1 Streptosporangiaceae bacterium
GACGCCGAAAACGGCGGACACGGCGAAAATGGCGAGCATCGCCGCGGCCAGGCTGACCCGCCGGACGCTCCAGCGCTGCAGCACGATCGGCCGCCGCTGCGGGGCAAGCTTGCGGAACTCGGCGAGCAGGTCCCGGGGATCGCGTTTCATGAAGGCGCGCAGCTGCGTCGGGCTGGCTACTCCGCGGGTGGGCGGCGAAGGCCTCGGCCAGCTCGGCCTCGGTGAAATAATTCAGCGCCCGCTGGTACACCCGCGCGGGGTCGGTGCGGACCGCCAGGACCAGCATCATGTTGCCCAGGTCCACCGCCTGCCGCCACGGCGAAGGGCGGACCTGGGCGAAGGCCACGTCGATCAGCAGCAGCTGCACGGCGCGGACCATGAGGTTGCCCGGCTTGATGTCGCGGTGGGCGATCCCCGCGTCCCACAGCGTGCGGATCAGCAGCAGTCCCTGGCCGATCAGCTGGTCGTCGAGGTCGGCGCCGCCGATTTCCACCGCGCCGTCGAAGTACTCGGTGACCAGCAGGTACTCCCGTTCGGGGGTGATCTCCACGATGCCGTAGGGCCTGGCCAGTCCTATTACTACGGCGGGAATGCGCGCGAGATGCGCGGATCCTGATGTCGTGGCGTGAGACGGCGTGCTTGGGCTTGCACTGGATCGGGGATTGGCCGTTCGGCAGTGCCTGGTGCCGGCGAGGGCCCGTTGCCTGCGTGTTTGGCTGCGGGTAGTTAGCCGGGGGCAGCGCGGGAAATGAGCAGCGCCAACTGGTCGGGGTCACTGAAGGGTGTCATGTGCGCGGCGCCCGGCAGTACGTGCAACCTTGCCCGCGGAAGGCGGCCGGCCAGGGCCGACATCGCCGCCGGGGTGGATACCTGGTCTAGTTCGGCCGCGATGAGGGTAGACGGGACGCCGATGGCGCCGACGCGGTTGGCCCGGTCGTAACTGGCGATGGCATCCAGCGCGGCCGCCCATGCGGCCCGGTCTGCTTGCCGCAGGCACCGCCGCGCGTAGGTGACTACCGGGCCGTCGGCGCTGAGTTCCGGTGCGGTGAACCACCGGCGGAGTGCGGCGGTGATGTCGACGGGACTGCCGTGCCGTAGCCGGGCGGCGGCACCGGCGAAAGCCGGGAATGGTGTGTCCCGGGTGCAGATCAGGGTCAGAGCGTGCACATGTTCCGGTGCGAGCAGCGCGAAGTCGATTGCGATCTGGCCGCCGAAGGAATGGCCCACCACGTGCAGCCTCTCCGGAGACGGTTCCAGCGCGGAAGCCAGTTGCGTGGCCAGCGCAGCTTGCGCATCTGGGCTGCCTGTGGCCGGGGTGACATCCGGGCGCCAGACGGGGCCGTATCCCGGCAAGTACCCGGCGATGCCATCCCAGACCTGCGGCGTCAGCGGTGTGCCATGCAGCAGCAACCACCGGCACCGACGTCCGCTCATGCGAATAACTATGCCCAGGCTGCGGACGGGCAGCTGATGGAACCCGCAGGCTTTTATCCGGAGCCCAAGCGTTTACACGCCGGTCGATGACGCACGCCAGCAAAGACCGCCACGAGTGAACGAGCGCTGACCCGGACCTGGCGCGGCTACGGGCGGAGAACGCGCGCCTGCTGAAGATGCTCGAGCTGAGCCCGCGGCAGGCTGCGCCGCCCGATCCGGCCCAGGCCGGCTTCTTCGATGCACCGCCGGGACCGGCCCATAAAGACTCGCCCAATGACGCGAAGGTGCTGACCAGGTCCTGCCGTGGCTGATATCCGGCAGCGGCGATGCCGGCCGAGGCTGGCACTGGTGGCGGGCCGGTGGGCTCAGCCGGATGTGCCGGCGGTGGGGCCGGTGGCGCCGAATGCGTCCCCCAGGCCGGTGAGGTCAACTGAGCGCCGTGCCAGCGCGGGCACCTGCTCCAGGAACGGGCGCATCGCTTCGAGGGCGGCCAGGATTTCGCGGCCGACCTGCTGCGCGGAACGCATCGCATCCACCGAGACCAGGATTCCGCGGTCGCGGTACCACGCGATAATGGGGGATGTCACGTCATGGTAGAGGGCCAGGCGCTGGGCAATGATGCCTGGCGTGTCGTCGGAGCGATGCTCCAGCGCGGCTCGCGCGAGCAGCCGGCGCATGAGTTCGGCATCGCCGGCCTGCAGGTGCAGCGCCACATCCGCGGTCATCCCAAGCTCGCGGGCGATCAGGTAGGTCGCCCGGGCCTGGTGCATGTTCCGCGGGATTCCGTCCAGGACATACCCGCCTCCGGCCGCCTTCGCGGCGACCATCGCCTCCCGCACCATGTCCAGGACAACCTGGTCGGGCGCGAGCTCACCGCGGTCCAGATACGCCTGGACGGCCTGCCCGAGCGCGGTCCGCCGCGCGACGTGATCGCGCAGCAGTTCACCGGTCGCGATGTGCGGGATGTCGAAATGCGCGGCGATCAGCGCGCCCTGAGTCCCCTTGCCCGCGCCCGGCGGGGCGATCATCAGTACTCGCATGACTCATCTCCTCATGTCATCATCCCG
>JBEKCN010001024.1:0-3858 GCA_050014855.1 Streptosporangiaceae bacterium
CCGCTGGAGCCAGGGGCGGCGATCCGGCACCGGTTCGCCCACCGTATTGACCGGCTTGACCCCGCGGTCAAGACTGTGCTTGTTGTCGCGGCCGCGGCGGGACGGTGCGCGGCCGAGGAGGTGGCTGCTGCGGCAGGGCGCCTCGACGGCGGAAACCCTGAGGCCCTCGGCGAGGCCGAGGGTGCCGGACTTGTTCGCCTCACCAGCAACGGAGTCGAATTCTCCCATCCGCTGCTGCGATCGGTGGCGTATCACGCGGCTCCCCCAGCGCAGCGCCGGACCGCGCACCGCGCGCTGGCGGACGTACTGGCGGGACGCGATGTCGAGCGCGCGGCCTGGCAGCTGGCGGCGGCCGCGACGGGGCCCGATGAGGAGGCCGCCACCGCGCTGGATGCCGCCGCTGGCCTGGCGGCGGCCAAGGGCGCCCCGCTCGCGGCCGCTGCCGCGTGGGAGCGCGCAGCGGAACTGTCCGACGCGGCAGAGCGCAGGGCCGCCCGGCTGGCCGAGGCCGCGGAAGCCGCGCTCAAGGGCGGCGACCTTGGCCGGGTCGAGCGCCTGACCGAGACGATGCCCGCCACAGAGCAGCAGCTTCCCCGCGCGAGGATGCTCGCGGTCAAGGGCCGCCGCGACCTGATCACCGGGCAGATGGCGGTTGCCTGGCAGGTTCTGCAGGAGGCAGCGGACCTTGTCGCGGAACCCGATCAGCGGCTGGCTGTCGAGTTGCTGGCTGGCTCGGTCATGGCAGCCGTGGAGGGCGGCCTGTTCGAGGAGGCGGGCCGGGCCGCGGACCGCATGGCCCGCCTGGCCGAGCAGTCAGATGAGACCGCTCAGTTCCTGGCCGACGTCGCCTACGGCGGCCTGGCGTGGCGGCGTGGTGACGCTGAGTACGCTATGCGCCTCATCCACCGGGCCGCATCAAGGCTGGAGCGGGACCCGGACTTGTCCTCCAGGGCAGAGCTCCAGCTCGATGTCGCCTCCGCCTGGTGCAGCACCGGATATCTCGATCGGGCCCGGCCCTACGCGGACCGGGCGGTACGGCTGACGCGCAGCGAAGGCGCCGTCGGCCGCCTTCCCGACGCGCTCCAGTGGGCCGCCGGGCTGGGCAAGGAGACGGGACGGTGGGCGCAGGCGCTCGCGGACGGCAGCCAGGCGCTCGATCTGGCCCTTGCGACCGGCCAGAACTACCTCGCCTGCAACGCGCTCGTCATCATCGCTGAGATCGAGGCGGCGCAGGGCCGCGACGAGGATTGCCTGCAGCATGCGCGGGAGGCGGACCGGCTGGCCGGTGAGGCGGGCCTCCGGCTGCTGCAGATCCGCGCGCGTCTCAGCCCGGCGCTCCTCGAATTCGGCCGCGGCCGGCTGGAGGAGGCAATCAGCCATTACGAGGGGGTGCGCCGGCTGGCCGCGGGCTGGGGAATCCGCCACCCGTACTACTCGCCCATCGCCGACCTGATCGAGGCGCATGTCCAGGCCGGCGACCTCGGCCGGGCCCGGTCGCTGCTGCCCGAATACCTGGCCCTGGTGCCCGGCGACGCTAACCCGCCACCAGCCGCTCGCGCCGCTCGCTGCCGGGGGATCCTCGCGGCCGGTGACTTTGACGATCATTTCCGGGCGGCCCTCGACCAGCATGAGCGGGCCGACATCGTGTATCAGCACGCCCGCACGCACCTGGCATACGGGGAGCGACTGCGCCGCGCCCAGCGCCGCCGCGACGCGCGCGTTCAGCTCCGTGCCGCTGCGGAGATCTTTGACCGGCTTGACGCCCGCCCCTGGGCCGAGCGTGCCCGCGCCGAACTGCGCGCCAGCGGCGAGACCATGACGACCTCCCACAATGGCGGTGAGCAGCTCACCCCCCAGGAACTGCAGATCGCCCTGCTCGTCTCCGAAGGACGGACCAACGCGGAGGTCGGCCGGGCCGTCTTCCTGAGCACCCGCACGGTGGAGTACCACTTGTCCCGGGCTTACCGCAAGCTCGGGGTGGCGTCCCGGACCGAGCTGACCCGCCGGTTCGCCTCGGCGAGCCCCAACTGACGGCGGCCGGCTGACGGGATCGAGCGGCGCACTGGTCAGCCGGTACCGCCGCGGCGGCAGGCACCTCCCCCTGTGGGTGCCTGCCGCCGCGGCTCGGTAACGATTGATCAGCCGGTCAGGTAGAGCGCCACGTCGCTGCCGGTGCTGGTGGGCTCCAGCTCGCCGTAGCCGCGCGCGTTCTTGAAGGCGCCCGTTCCGCCGTCCACCACCAGGGTGACGGGTGCTCCCTGACCTGATCCGTTGATGTATCCGCTCGTGACGATGAGCCCGTTGTTCAGCGCGTAGTCGACGGTACAGATCCGCAGGACCGGGCCGCTGGTGACGGTGTAGGTGCACCGCGCGGTGGACAGCCCGTCCGCCGCGCCATTCCTGGTGACCCGGCCGGCGAGCACGTATCCGTCGCCTGGCGACAGCCCGGCAGGAGCCACATCGATCGCATGGTAGGAGATCATGCTCGTCACGAAGGAAATGGCGCCTGGCTGGCCGTGTCGTAGGGCGGAAGGTGCACGGCCGTGCTGGCTGAGGCGCCGGTCTGCATGGCGGCGGCCGCACCGGCCGCGATAACCGCTGCTGAGGACACTGAGACGATGAACTTACGCATGGGGATCCTCCTGGAACGTTCTTGCTGTCACCAGAAGGATCCGTCGCGCGAGGTCGCCCGCTCTTCCGTGAACCCCGCAATCCTGCGGTGGTTGCCTTGACTAAAGGCGGAGAGGATCTTGAAGGCATGCTCGTGGTCGCAATGCCACACGCCGCCAGCTACTTCACGAAGTACCAGTCCTTGGGCGGTCGCCGGAGTGCCGTTCGACCACATGTAGTGCTTGAGCGTGATCGTGACCTTGGCACCCTGGAAGACCGGCGGGTTGGCCACGCTGAGGGAATTGTTCACCGTCGGCTGGCCGTTCTCGCCGAACCAGTACAACGGCCGGTACAGCAGGTACTGCAAATCCGCAATGTTCGGCTCGGAAAGTGCTGTTGCGTAGGGGAAAATGTAGTTCGGCGTGCCCAGTGGCCCCTCCGCCTTGACGGCCGTTCCGCCTATCACCCGGGTATTCCCCGCCGACCTGGTAGCGGCACCGCTGCAGCCGACCGCAGGTAGTGTCAGCACGAGCGCGCTTACCGTCAGCATGCCAATGCGGAACCCGTCCGGTGACCGTCTCAGCTGCCGGGGCTATCCGTACGCTCCCCACATGACCATCCCTCGGGCGGGATCTTGACCGGGTCCGCGCGGTGCTCCACCGACGAGCAGGACCTCACCGCCCAACGCGTCGCCGAACAGGACCTGGCCGCCCTGACCATCTGGCAGGTTTCGGGGCGAGTCCGTGACTACGCCGGCCTGATGCCGTCCGCCGGCGGGATCTGGGCGGCGGACGGGCGGTGCCAGTCCGCGGGTTCTGGCAGGTACTTGTAGAGGGTGAAGCGGCTGACGCCGAGCAGCCGGGCGATGCTGGAGATGCTGTTGCCGGGCACGGTGAGCAGGTCGCGGGCCTGGCGGGTCTGCCCGGCGCGTTCACCGTGCTGGACCGCGGCGCGCTGCTGGTGACCACCCGGGACGCCGGACTGGTCGAGCTCAGCGACGAGCAGGCACGGACACCAGCGGCCGGGTGGGACGCAGTCCTCGGGCAGGTACTGGCGGCGCCCGCGGCGGAGACGCTGCGGCTGGCCGGCAACCTGGCGCTGGGCGTGGCGACGTTGGCCGCGCTGCCTGGGGTGACGGGCAGCGGTGGGCCGAGCTAGCCGACCGGCTGCGCCGGGAACACGAGGACGGAGTTTGCCCACGGGCAGGGACCGGCTGCCGGTACCTGTCATGGCGAGCTGGAATTTTGC
>JBEKCN010001025.1:0-4396 GCA_050014855.1 Streptosporangiaceae bacterium
GACTTCGGCGCGGCGTGGGGCGGGATCGCTTCGCTGCAGCTGGGGCTGCCCGCCGTGTGGACGCAGGCGCGGGCGCGGGGGTTCGGCCTGGAGCAGCTGGTCCGGTGGATGGCGCAGCGTCCAGCGCAGATCGCGGGCCTGGGCCAGAAAGGCGCGATCGAGCCGGGCCGGGACGCGGACTTCTGCGTACTCGCGCCGGATGAGACGTTCACGGTGGACCCGGCGCGGCTGCATCATAGGAACCCGGTCACGCCCTACGCCGGACGCCAGCTGACCGGGGTGGTCACGGGCACCTGGCTGCGGGGCCGCCGGGTGCACATCGGCGCGCCGCACGGGCAGTTCCTCGCCCGGCCCGGCACTCGCACCGAAGGAGGACGAGGATAACGGCAGCGGACCCGGTCCCCTTCACCGAGCTTCCCGACCTGGCCGTCCGGACCCTCGGCGGCAGCGCTGTGTTCGCCAACGACGAGCTGTACGCGGGGCGGGAGAACCTGATCACGGCGGCGGCGGCGGTCTTCGCACCGGCGACGTTCGGGCTGAAGGGCCAGGTCTACGACGGCTGGGAGACCCGGCGGCGCCGAGAGCCGGGCCACGACCACGCCATCGTCCGGCTCGGGGCGGCCGGGATCATCCACGGGGTGGTGGTCGACACCTCGTTCTTCACCGGCAACTACCCGCCCGAGGTCTCGGTGGAAGCCACCGGCGCCGAGGGCTTCCCCTCCCCCGCAGACCTGGCCGGCGCGGACTGGGTCACGCTCGTGCCCCGCTCGCCGGCCAAGGGCGACGCACGCAACACGTTCGAGGTGAGCGACCCGCACCGGTACACCCACGTCCGGCTGTCCATCTACCCCGACGGCGGCGTCGCGCGGCTGCGCGTGCACGGCGAGGTCGTCCCGGACCCGCGTTTCCTGGCCGGCACCCTCGACCTGGCCGCGGCCGAGAACGGCGGGACGATCACCGGCTGCTCGGACATGTTCTACTCCTCGGCGGCGCACCTGATCGCCCCCGGCCGGGCCCGCACCATGGGCGAAGGCTGGGAGAACGCCCGGCGGCGGGACGACGGCAATGACTGGGTGTCCCTGCGGCTCGCGCTGCCCGGCCGGATTCGTTACGCCGAGCTGGACACGTCGCTGTTCGTGGGCAACGCGCCCGGCTGGGCCCGGCTGTCCGGCTCCGGTCCCGGTGCCGGCTCGGGCTCGGGCGGGGAGTGGTTCGGCCTGCTGGCCAGGACCCGGCTGCAGCCCGACACCCGGCACCGCTTCCGGCTCGCGGGCAGCCCGGCCGTGGCCGCGGCCCGGCTGGACGTCTATCCCGACGGCGGGATGGCCCGGCTCCGGCTGTGGGGCGAGGCCGATCCGGCCGCGCACCAGGTGGCCGCCGCCCGCTGGCTCGACGCCCTGCCCCCGGCCCAGGCGGCCACCGTGCTGGCCGAGGCCGGGCTCCCGGCGGCCCGCGCGACCGGCATCGCCGCCGCGGCGGCCGGCCGCTGGGACATGCTGCCCGCGCCGGCCCGGGCCGCGCTGACCCGCTAGAAGCCGTCCCGCGGGTACCGGCGGACGGCACGGGGCCGGTTTCCGCAATATGCTGCGGAAAACTGACGCCGATCATGGATGCCGCGGCGGCGCGCACCGGGCCGGGCCTTGGACGGCGTGGGGGCGGCGGCTAGGCCGCGACGGTGACGGTGGCGACGTGGCTGGTCGGTGGCGGGACAGGCTCGCCGGCGAGCCGCAGGCCTTCGATGTGGAATGCGATGGCTTCACGCATCTCGGCTTCGCACTCTTCCAGAGTGCCCCCCGTCGCAACGACACCGGGCAGGTCCGGCGCGTAGGAGCTGTAGTTGGTCGAGCCGTCACCCTCGATAACGATCACGTACTGGGCCACGACTTCCCCTTTCCTGCCGGGCCGTCGCCTTGACTGCCGTCTTCCTTCAGGCCAGCTTGCCTCAAGATACTGTCTCGTGTCTTGGGGTGGAGCTCGGCGTTGGGCTTACCCGGCACCGTGACCAGCCCTCACGATTGACGAGTGTCACAGCAGGCGGTGACATTCCGCCCCGGACAACGGACGTATCAGGCTCGGTACTGGCCAGCTTTCACCCGCGGGCGGGCGCAGGGCGCGTTGGGGCCGGGGGCTTGGACGGGGCGGGGCGGGGTAATTTGGAGGTCTTCTCTGCGCGTGGCGGACGTTCCCGAAGGAGGCCTGTGACCTCGAGCAGCGCGGCCGCCCCGGACGAAGCGCCGGAAGGCCTCGGGCTTGCGGCGTTCAATGCCCTGCCGAATCCGCGGGCGCGCGAACTGCTGCGCGACTGCTGTCCCGCCGTGCACTGGGCCGCGGCGGTGGCGGACGGCCGGCCGTACGGCTCGATGGAGGAACTGCTGGCCCGGGCCCATACGGAGCTGACCGGCGAGGACGTCGCCGAGGCACTGGCCGGGCACCCGCGCATCGGGGATGCCCCAGCCGCCGGGCAGAGCTCCCGGTCACGCAGCGAGCAAGCCGGGGTGGACGGAGCGGACGGGACGGTGCGCGCCGAGCTGGCGGCGGGCAACCGCGCCTACGAGGAGCGGTTCGGCCACATCTACCTGGTCTGCGCGAGCGGGCGCAGCGCGCAGGAACTGCTCAGCATCCTGCAGGACCGGCTGCGGAACGATCCCGCCGCCGAGCGGCAGGCCGTGCGGGCGGAACTCGGCAAGATCAACGACCTCCGGCTGGCCAGGCTGATGGGCGCCTGCGAGCGGGCCTCGTGAGCACGGTCAGCACGCACGTGCTCGACGCCGCGCTGGGACGGCCCGCGGCGGGCGTAGCGGTGCGGCTCGAACGAGCGGCCGGCGGGCAGGCACTGGCCGAGGCCGTCACCAACGACGACGGGAGGGTCCCCGCGCTGGGGCCGGACGATCTGCCGCCCGGCAGCTACCGCGTCGTCTTCGACACCGGCGCCTACTTCACCCGGGCCGGGCAGCGGGCCTTCTACCCGGAGATCGCGATCAGCTTCCTCATCGACGCCGCGGACGGTCACTATCACGTGCCGCTCGTCCTCAGCCCGTACGCCTACACGACTTACCGAGGGAGCTGACCGTGGGAATCATCCTCGGCGCCAACCAGTACGGCAAGGCCGAGATCCGCGTGGTCAAGATCGACCGGGACACGCCCCGGCACGAGATCCACGACCTGTCGGTGACCACCATGCTGCGGGGTGACTTCGCCGCCGCGCACGAGTCCGGTGACCAGGCCAACGTGCTGCCCACCGACAGCCAGAAAAACACCGTGTTCGCCTTCGCCAAGCAGTACGGCGTCGACCAGATCGAGGACTTCGCGCTGGATCTGGCCCGGCACTTCGTCGAGACGGTGCCCGCGGTGACCAGCGCGCGGGTCGGGATCGACGCCTACGCGTGGGACCGGGTTGGCGCCGCGCCGGGTGAAGCCGGTCACGACCATGCGTTCGTCCGGCGCGGGCAGGACGTGCGCACCACGACGGTCACGGTCGGCGCGACCGAACACGGGCCGGGCGCCTGGGTCGTGTCCGGGATCAAGGACCTGGTGGTGCTGAAGTCGGCCGGCTCGGAGTTCCGCGGCTTCTTCGCCGACCGGTTCACTACGCTGGCGGAGACCGACGACCGGATCCTGGCCACCAGCCTGGTCGCGCGCTGGCGGTACGGCGAGCCCGCCGCCGACTGGGCCGCCTGCCACGCCGGCATCCGGGCCGTGCTGCTGGACGCCTTCGCTGGCACGCACAGCCGCGCCCTGCAGCAGACCCTGCAGGCCATGGGCACGGCGGTGCTGAAGGCCCATCCCGGGGTCGCCGAGATCCGCTTCGCCGCGCCGAACAAGCACCACTTCGCCGCCGACCTGGAGCCGTTCGGGCTGGACAACCCGGGTGAGGTGTTGTACGCGGCGGACCGGCCCTATGGGCTCATCGAGGCCACCCTGATCCGCGAGGACGCCCCGGACGTAGGGCTGGCCTGGTCCGCCGGCCTGACCTGAACGGCCCGGCCCGTGCGCTGAGGGCAACCCGGCCCGGATGACCGTGCGGGGTCATATGGCGCGGATGGATTGGGGAGCGGGCTGACTTGGGGGCAACCGAATCAGTTGGCTTTGCCCTGGTTGAGCGTTCAGATCGGTGGTAGCGTCGGCGTTCTGCCACGTTTTCCGACGGGAGGCCCGTCATGGATGCCGTTGCGCCCCCAGGGACCGGCCTGGACCGCACGCGGCTGGCGGAACTGCTCCGGCGGGAGCGGGCCGCGTTCGCAGCCGGCCATCCCCGCTCGGCGGGCGCTTACGGGCGGGCCGGCTCCCTCTTCGGCCAGGTGCCGATGACCTGGATGAACAAGGCGTCCGGCGGGTTCCCGCTGTACCTGGCCTCGGCCCGCGGCGCCCGGGTCACCGACATCGACGGCCACTCCCT
>JBEKCN010001026.1:0-2730 GCA_050014855.1 Streptosporangiaceae bacterium
CCACAGGCTGCACCCGCCGGCCCAGCGGCACCACAGGCTGCACCCGCCGGCCCAGCGGCACCACAGGCTGCACCCGCCGGCCCAGCGGCACGGGCGGGCGGCACCGGCCGGCCGGGCTGGCGGAGCCGGCTGCGGACCGCGACGGACCGGGCGGGCGTTCCCGGGCTGATCGCCCTCGTGGCCGCGTTCGCCGCGATCGAAGGCCGGCTGATCCTGCTCGACCACGGCGACATCACCGAGCTGCTGCGGATCGGCACCGTATACGGCAACCCGGCCCGAGTACCGCACGGGGTATTCGTCCTCCGGCGCTCGACCGGCTACGACGGCCAGTTCTACTACCGCCTGGCGCTGGATCCGGCGAACCTGCACAAGACGGCGTTCGGCATCACCATGGACGCGCCGTACCGGTTCATGCGGATCGGTTACTCCGCACTGGCCTGGCTGGTGTCGCTCGGCCATTACACCGCGGTGCCCTACGCGCTGGCCGCGATCAACGTTGCCGCGCTCGCCGCACTCGGCTACCTGGGCGGCCTGCTGGCCCGGGAGACCGGCCGGCACGCGATCTGGGGCCTGCTGCTGGTCGGCTACTTCGGCCTGATGGACAGCCTGGCCCGCGACCTCACCGAGCCGCTGGGCGCGCTGTGCCTGATCGCGGGGGTGCTGGCCTACCGCAAGAGGCATCCGCTGGTGGCGGCGGCGGCATTCAGCTACGGCGTCCTGACCCGGGAGACCGTGCTGGTTGCCCCGGTCGCGCTCGGCATCGTCCGGGTCATCCAGATCGCCCGCCGCCGGGATCGGCCCGGCCCCGCGGACGTGGCCTGGCTGGTGCCGGTCGTGGTGTTCACGGCCTGGGAAGTGGTGGTGAAGGTCGCCGCCGGCGTGTTCCCCATCCTGGCCGACGGCGGCAAGAACGTCGGGCTGCCGATCGCCGCGGCCGTGCACGCGGTGGTGCACAACTACGCGCATCCGACCACGCCAGTGCCGGGCGCCCCAGGTGCGGTGATCATCTGGGACATCGAGTTCGCCGTGCTCGTGCTGTTCGCGGTGGCCGCGCTGATGTCCCTGCGGGCCACCACGATCCCGGTGTACGAGCGGCTCGCCTTCGTGCTGTACATCGTCGAGATCTTCTGCCTGGCCCCCACGGACTGGGACGGCTACGCCGACCTGCGGCCGTTTGTCGAGGTGTACCTGTTCGCGGTGCTCGTCCTATTCGGGGTGCCGCGGCGGCGGCTCGCGGCCTTTGCCGCGTGCGCCGCGCCCTTGGTCGTCCTGGTCGCCGTGTACCGGACCCAGATCTCCTAACCGGTGACGCCCGCCCCGGTGCGCACGGCCCGGCGGTGCAGGGCCGGCATCAGGTTGTGCGTCCAGACCAGCACCGTGTAGGGCCCCAGCTGGTACACGCGGGCCGGGGCGCCGAAGGTGGCACTGACCTGGCTGGGGGGATACCAGTAGTTGAAGTAGCCGCGCTGGTTCTGCAGCACGACGAAGTTGGCGTACTGGCGGCCGGGGCTGTACCAGGTGCTCTTGGCTTCCCACCGGTAAGGCACGATCCCGCCGCCCAGATCGGTCACCGCGCGGATCGTGACCTTGCCGCCGCTGTCGATCGTCACCACGCTGGCCTGCCAGTACCCGCTCAGCCCGTGGTCGAGGTGGTGGTCCTGCAGCCAGGACGCGAGCCGGGCGTTGGCCGGCGGGGCCACCGGCTGGGCCAGCTCGTAACCCAGGCAGGCCACGTAGCCAGCCAGCACGGCCAGCAGCACCAGGGTGAGCCGGGCGGCCCGCGGGGCCGGTCGTGCCTGGGTCAGGACCGGACCGAGGCTCCGCCCGGCCAGGGCCGCCCCGAACGGCAGGATCACCGCGATCTCCCGGCTGTTCAGCACACCGGAGGAAAAGCTGCTGAACAAGTAGATGGCGAGGTTGATGATGATGGCGACCGTGAGCAGCTGATCGACCAGGCCGGCCTTGGCGTACCGGCGGAGCACACGGGCCAGCGCCCAGGCCACGAGGGCCAGACCGGCCAGGTGCAGCACGGCGAATGCGGCGGCCACGCCGGAGTGCAGGCCGCCGAAGTTGGCGCCGAACAGTGCCAGCAGGCTGTCGCCCGTGGTCGCGGCGTGCACGCCCAGCTGGGCCGGGGTGGCCAGGCTGAACGGGACTGCGTGCAGCGTGTACCCGCCGAGCGCGTGGATCGCCCTTTCGGCCAGCCAGGAGGCTCCCCAGGCGGCGGCCGCCGCGGCGGCCAGGGACAGCTCGTACCAGGCGGACCGCAGCCGCGGCGCCGTACCGCTACCGGGCCGGCCCGTGGCCAGCAGCGGCACCGCGCGGGACACGCCCACGATGAGCAGCGGCCCGATCGCCACCACGAGCACCAGCGAATCGGCGATCATCGCCCAGGCCAGCATGACCCCGGCGATGACCGGGATGTACCAGCGCCGGGAGCCAGCATGATGCCGCCGGAAAGCAGGACACGGGCCAGGCCCTCGCGGGAGCTGGCCCCGCCCTTGGCCAGCAGCGCGGCGAGGACGACGGCCAGCGTGTAGGTCAGCGCGGCCGCAATGTGGGTCACGTCCGGGCTGAGCCCGCGGATCGCGTCGATCAGCACGTACTCGGGCAGCTCGGTCGTGTAGAAGGACACGTCCGACATCCACCAGTTGTGCAGCACCAGGTTGCCGTGCAGCATGTCCCAGGCCATCAGGACGATGTTCGCCCCGTCCGAGTTCACCGGGTAGG
>JBEKCN010001027.1:0-3628 GCA_050014855.1 Streptosporangiaceae bacterium
ACCATAAGCGACGACGGCGCCGGGGGCGCCAGCTTCACCGGCGGCACCGGCCTGGCCGGACTGAAGGACCGGGTGGAAGCGCTCGGCGGCCGGATATTCCTCGACAGCCCGGCCGGCGCAGGGACCAGCCTGCGGGTGGAGCTCCCGCTAATTTCGGCCAGCACCGGCGTCACCTCCCGCTAACCCGATGCCGGGTGAGATGACTGTCCCTAGCACTGGTCAAATGACTCGTACGGAGCAGGGCTGGTGGCCGAATTCATGGGGCCTTGGCCGACCTGGCCACTGGCTGAGATGCCGACGCTACCGCGCCGCTGCCGGCTTGGGGCTGCTCAGCCCGGCGCCCGCATGAACTGGCTTGGCCGGGAAAGAACGGTAACCCGTCAGCTTGCGGTGGCAGGCCGATGTCTTCCGCTGCGACATCAAGAGGAAGATGGATCACTGGTGAGTGTGTGGCCGATCCCGGTTCCGGGACGGTTGGAGCACAGGAGGGAACCGTATGGCTATCAACGACGATGACATCTCCAACGAGTCAGGTAACACGGGTGAAGGTCCTGCGGACGGCGGCGCCAGCCCCGGCGGGCACGACGGCGGCGCGGACGGCAGCGCCGCCGGTGAAGGTCCCGCCGACGGCGGCGCCAGCCCCGGCGGGCACGACGGCGGCGCGGACGGCAGCGCCTGACCTGGGGTGACTAGCAGCAAGACGGAGACGCACGCTCGAGTGTCCGCGCTCGAGCGCTGCGTCTCAGTCAGACCGGCGGTCTTTGGCCGCGAATACTGGGCTGTCCAGCCGCTGCACTCTCCGGCTGAGTCTCTCCCGGGTGACTTCTCAGACCTGTTTTCCCCGGCGGCCGCCGACGAGTTGCTCACCGACCGGGCGCTGCGCACGCCGTTCATCCGGATGGCGAAGGAGGGCGCGGTCCTGCCGCCTGAGCGTTACACTGCCCCGGGCGGATTCGGCGCCCAGGTCGCTGACCAGGTGGATTCCGCCATGGTTCTGCGGGAATTCGCCGACGGCGCGACGATCGTGCTCCAGGGACTGCACCGCACCTGGCCCGCGATACAGGCCTTTACCCTCCGCCTGGTCGAAGAGCTCGGGCATCCCGCCCAGGTCAACGCCTACATCACGCCGGAGTCATCCCGTGGATTCGACCCGCATTATGACGTGCACGACGTATTCGTACTCCAGGTCGACGGCGAGAAACACTGGCGGGTGCACGCACCGGTCCTGGTGCATCCGCGGGCTGACGAGCCGTGGTCCCTGCATCGCGACGCCGTGGCGGCCCGGGCCGCGGAAGAGCCCGTGCTGGACGAGGTGATGCGGCCCGGTGATGTGCTGTACCTTCCGCGCGGATGGCTGCACTCTGCCACCGCACTCCAGGGCACAACCATCCACCTGACCGTAGGCGTGGCCGCGTTCACCGGGGCCGATGTGGTCAGCGAGCTGGTCCATGGATGGCAATGAGCTTGAGGCTGCCGTGCAGGAGGTGACCACGGCATTTCTCGGCGCCCTGAACGCCTCGTCCGACGTCAGGCCCTCCCGCACCGCCGAGGCCCTGCGCCGGAAACGGCGGCAGCGGGTGCGGCCAGAACCGGTCGCGCCGCTGGCCACGATCGATAGCGCGTCCGAGCTGGCCGGCGACGTAGTGGTCCGGTTGCGTGCGGGCCTGGACGCCCGCGTTACGGTAGGTTCGGACGGCGTTCACCTGGCGACGCCCGGCAAGGGCCTCCGGCTTCCCCTCGCGTGCGAGGCGGCGATCCGCGCGCTCGCTCACCGTGAGCGGTTCGGGGCCGGAGCACTGCCCGGACTCGACGAGGCGGACAGCCTGGTCGTCACGCGCCGCCTGCTCCGATCGGGACTGCTGGTGATCGAGCGCCTTGACTGACCTGAGCCGCTGGGCCGAGCCGCGTTCGGCTGGCGGAGCGCCCTGCAGCACCCGGTCACGGCATGTCCACGAATCGCTCGCGGCCACGGCGTCATACGGGCGCCGGTGGCTCCTGGTGGAGCTGGCCAGCGGGTGGGGACCCAATGCGTTCCGGGATTCGGCTGCCCTGGACCGGGTCCTCGGCATGCGCATCGAGCGGCGGGCCGGGGCCGAGGGCATGCGGCTGGTCGCCATCCGCCGCCCCGGCCGTGCCCGGCTGCGGGACGGCCGCCGCTGGCGGTGGGCCCGGGTCGACAGCACGCCGGGACATGAGACCGTGACCTGGGGAGAAGCCAGACAGCCGGAGGAATACCTAACCGCTGCCTTCGACGAGCCGGGAGCGCGATCCACCGATCCCATCGTCGCGGTGTGCGCGCACGGCCGGCACGACGAATGCTGCGCGACCCGGGGCCGATCAGTGGCCATGCTCCTTACGAAACGTGACGCGGAGGCCGTATGGGAGTGCTCCCACATCGGCGGTGACCGTTTCGCGGCCACGATGCTGCTGTTCCCGCACGGAATCACCTACGGCCGGGCTGACACCCTCGATGCGCAGCGGATGGTGGATGAGTATCGCGCAGGACGTGTGGTGCTGAACGGGCTGCGCGGGCGCAGCGCGTTCCGCTTCGTGGAACAAGCGGCCCAGGACGCGGCCCGCAGAACAGTCGGCGACCTGCGGATCAGCGCGTACGAGCCGCTCAGCACGATCCGCACGGAGCCCGGGTCCTGGCAGGTGGTGCTGGCCGACCGGCCCGGGCCGATCCGGGTCGACCTGGCCGAGACGACGAAGGGGCCCCTGTACAGCAACTGCGCGGCGATCGTGCCGCTGCCGGTGCCAGCCTTTTCGGTTCAGGCCGTCGAACGGCTGACCTGAACGGCCGCGGCCAGGCCCGCCGCGCGGGTGTATGGCCAGTTCTTCCTCACCCCGTACGCGTGGGTGCTCTGGTTCGCCGTCCCGCTGCTGGCCGCGCGGCTGCGCCGGTCACGGCGCTGGAACCCGGACCGCCCCGAGCCACCTGGCCCCTGACCGCGCCGGCTTACCCCGGGTAATGGCAAGACCTTCCTGGTCCAGGAGATACTGACCTCCGTCGCGTCCAGAGACGCGAAGATCCTTCAAGGTGGCAGGCCAGCACCGTGGGCATAGACGGAACCGAACCGGGAACGGAAACGTCGGAGTGAAAGGGCGCGGCCCGGACCGCGCCGAGACCAGGCACCTGGATACTTACTGTGAGTAATAAGATAGAAACAGAATGAAACTAAGCGGCTCTGGGGGGTGGCGTTGAGCGCCAGCATTGGTGTCGAATGAGAATGTTCCTGCCCCAAAGGCAACCCTTATCTCAAGGATGACGCGACGTTACGAAGAGCGCATTCCCAGCAGTCACAGCTAACACAGACAGGGTGTCCTCATGCGATCCGCGTACGCGCGACCGGTCACGCTGGGCCTGGCCACCGGTCTCTTCGTTATGTCCAGTGGCGTGACCGGTGCCGCCCTGGCCGCCACCCCAACGGCCACGCCGACCCCGTCGGCCACCGAGGCGTCCGCCACTCCGCCAGCGTCCAGCACCGCTGTGGCGTCGCCCACCCTGGCGGCCCCGACACCTTCCTCGCCCGCAGCCTCGCCCACCCCGACCCCCGTGAAGCCTTCCTCGCCTACGGCCGACCCTAAGCCAAGCTCGACCGCCACCAAGGCCAACTCGCCCGCTCCG
>JBEKCN010001028.1:0-3749 GCA_050014855.1 Streptosporangiaceae bacterium
ATGCCGCACGCCATAGCGAGACCTCTTTGTGTCAAGTGGTTCGAGTGCCCTGTTACGAGCCGGGAACAGGGACCTACATCACCGGGCGCGGCATGGGCTGGAACGATCCAGCCGCGAAGAGCGCCTTCTGGACCTTCCCGCAGGGAATGGGGAGGGACGGTGGAGCCGACAGCGAGGGCTCCATCACCTGGGTCTCGGACCACGGGTCGGCACCCTGCTCACGTCCTGGCCGTGATCGAGCACGCGATCCGGCGCATCCGCGTCCTCTGCGTCACCCTGCACCCGACCGGGGAGTGGACCGCCCAGCAGGCCCGCAACTTGCTTATGGACCTTGGCGGACAGGCAGAGGGGATGAAATTCATGATCCGCGACCGGGGATCGAACTTCACTGACATCTTCGACGCGGTCCTGGTGGACGCCGGGATCAGGACCGTGCTGTGCAAGGTGCGGACGCCCCGCATGAACGCAATCGCCGAACGCTGGATCGGGGGATGCCGCCGCGAGCTCCTGGACCGCACCCTCGTGTGGAATCAGCACCATCTGCGGCGGATCCTGGGCGGGTACACGAGAGCCACCATAACCAGCACCGGCCTCACCGCTCGCTGCACGGTGCCGCTCCGCTGAAGCCGCTGCCGAACCGGTCGATCTTGAGCAGCACCACGTCCGAAGACACACTCGCGTCGGTGGCCTAGTCAACGAATATCGCCTGGTCGCATGACCTGGACGACGTTTTCGGCACGCACAACCTCCGAACGGGATATCTGGCCGGGCGCCACGGCTGGCTGCCGCTCGCATCCTACGTGCGTGCCTGGGGACCTGCCTTGGGACTGCACGCATTGCGGCGTGCCGCGATGTCGTCCGGCCGCTACCTGCCGTCTCAAGCTAGGTCCGGACGTGGCGTGTCGCCCGCGTGGCCGGCCCGTTCGGCGGCGGCGGTGATGTTCTGCAGCATGCCGCCGAAGACGAGGCCGTGAAACGGCGAAATGGACCGCCAGTAGGCATGACCGGCGAGCCCGCGCGGCCGGAAGATCGCCCGTTGGCTGTAGGTCGTCAGCCCGTCATAGTCTTGGCCCACCGACAGCTCCAGCCAGGCCAGGCCTGGCAGTTTCATCTCCGCGCGCAGCCGCAGCAGTTTTCCCCGCTCGATCGCGTCGACCCGCCAGAAATCCACGGCGTCGCCAGCGAGCAGATGGCGCGGGTCGCGGCGGCCGCGGCGCAGTCCGGACCCGCCGGCCAGCCGGCCGGGCAGCCCGCGGACGGGCCAGGCGGCCGGGAAGGAGTACCACCCGGTCTCGCCGCCGATACCCTCGATCACCCGCCACAGCGCCGCGGGCGAGGCGTGCACCACGCTGTTGCGCGCGTCGACGTACAGGGATCCGCCGGCCCAGGACGGGTCGGTCGGCAGCGGGTCGCTGGGCGCGCCTGGCGTCGCGGCCGACGGCCAGTGGGTGGAGACGGCGCCCTCGCGGGTGTTCCGCAGAGCCAGGGTGATGGCCTGGTCGAGGGACAGGAGCCCGCCCGGCGGGTCCGGGATGTACTGGGCGATGTCGTGCTCGGAGCAGACGACCTCGTTCCGCAGCGACTCGACGAGCGGCATGGCCAGGCTGGCGGGCACCGGTGTCACCAGCCCGACCCACAGGGACGACAGCCGCGGCGTCAGCAACGGCACTGGCACCGGCACCGGCACGATTATCCGCGGCGTGAGCCTGGCCACCTCGGCGTACCGGCGCATCATTTGCGCGTAGGTGAGCACGTCGGGGCCGCCGATGTCGAAACGGCGGCTGACATCGGCCGGCAGCGCGGCGCTGCCGACCAGGTAGCGCAGCACATCCCGGACGGCGATCGGCTGGATGCGGGTGTCCAGCCATTTGGGGGTGACCATGGCCGGCAGGAGCTCGGTGAGGTAGCGGAGCAACTCGAACGGCGCTGATCCGCTGCCGATGATCACCGCAGCCTGCAGCGCGGCCGTCGGCACACCACTGGCCAGCAGGATGTCGCCGACCTCCGCTCGGGAGCGCAGGTGCGGCGACAGTTCCCTGGCCTGCCCCGAGATGATGCCGCCCAGATAGACGATGCGCTGCACTCCCGCTGCTTTCGCGGCCGCTGCGAAGATCCCCGCCGCGGCGCGGTCGCGCCGTTCGAACGACGCGTCCGTGCCGAGGGAATGGATGAGATAGTAGGCGACGTCCACGCCCTCCAGGGCGCGCCGCACAGCGCTCTCGTCCACCGCGTCGGCGACCGCGATCTCGACATCGGCCGACCACGGACGGTCGCTGAGCTTCCCCGCATCGCGCGGCATGCACCGGACCGTGTATCCCGCGCTGAGCAGCTCGTCAAGTGTTACACGGACCCGCCGGGGCGATCATGATCGCGGGGGCGGCCAGGCCTGCGCCGTCCCGCCCGCGCGTCGAGTCGATCTGGACGTTCCCCGAAGGCTACGAGGTCACAGCCCGGGCCGCGACCGAGACCGCCACCCGGCTCCGGCGCAATCAGGACCGACCTGGGCTTGGATCCCAGGCGAGCTGTCCGGCATCGATATCGCCTCCGTAGCGGGCGGAATACCGAGATCGGTGACGGAAAGTAATTGGCTACCGGGAAAGTGTGACGAGCACGTGATGAAATGCTGATCGCTCCGGCTGGCAGCCATCCCACGTGCGCGATGTCACCAGGGCCTACGGGACCCGCTCTGCTGGACACCACCGGGGTCGATGAGACGCGAGCCGCTCATCGACCGCCATCGGGCAGAACTCCGGCAAGTAGCTCGGCAATCGGTGTCTCCGCAGCTGCGGCTGCCGGGCGGGTGAGGAAACAGTCGGCGTGGTACCGTACCAGCCCTCCGCCTCCTTCCCGGTCGGGTCCAGGCCGCGCAGGACGACGTCGTGGTTCGCCGCCTCGAACTCTTCGGGGTCGGCGAAGCGCCGCTGCCGGAACGTCAGTCCCGGCATCCGTTCGGTGACCAGGCCGTACCGGGCGAACGTGTCGGCGATCTCGTCGTAGGCGAAGACGCGCAATACGAAGATCGCCAGCCAGAGGCCGTGCGGATCGCCGATGGCACGCAGGAGCCGGTCGAAGGTCCGGGGCCCGACGTACCCCACGCCTCCGGTGCAGATGATCACGCCGACGTCCCGGACGCCGGCGGCCAGCGCCGGGGACGGGTCGGACGTCTCCAGGTCCTCGGCCCAGCCCCGGGCCAGCAGGCCCGCTCGGACGGCGTAGTCGATCGCGGGCGCCGAGACGTCCAGGCCGAGCACCGCGAGGTCGGGGCGGCGCAGCCGGTGGGCGTAGAACTCCGCGTCGGCCTTGATCAGCTCGTCGGGTGGGAGGGCGGCCCGTTCGGTGTCGGTGCAGCGGGCGCCGATCTCGCCCAGATCGACCTCGCAACGCAGCAACGCGGCATTGATCCCGTAGGAGCAGCAGACGTCGAGGACCGTCCGAGGGCGCCCCTCCCGCACCGACGCGGCGAGCACGGCCTCGAAGATGGGCAGGGCCTGCTGTGGGACCTGGTACTCCAGGTCGTTCAGGGTGCGGAAGTACGCCCTCGGATCCGGCTGGTTGTAGATCCAGGTGAAGTCCGCCTTGCGATCACTGGTCAACGCCCCGTCATCGAGCATCGGCACCCCTTTCAGCCGCTGAGCTTCGATCATCCACTGTCTTCGGCGGTGAGCAGATCCTCCAGTTCGCGGACCGCCTCCGGGAGCTTCCCGGCGAATACGGACATCTGCTCGCTCACCGCTCGCGGCGTGCTCAGG
>JBEKCN010001029.1:0-4182 GCA_050014855.1 Streptosporangiaceae bacterium
CGCATCACGGCGGACCTCTGCGGACTAATGAACGCTCACTGACCTAGGGCGTGTCCCGTGGATCTTCGAGGCCTGGTGCTGTAGATCAGTACGGTGCTTGAGCGACTGAAACGCCATGACCTGACTGATGAGGAGTGGGAGCGGCTGCGGGCGTTCTTGCCCGCCGATCCCCGGCAGGGCGGCCGGTGGGCCGATCACCGGACGGTGATCAACGGGATCTTCTTCCGTGCCCGGGCGGGCTGCCCGTGGCGGGACCTGCCGGAGGGCTTCGGGAACTGGAAGACCATCTATAACCGGCATCGCCGCTGGTCACTGGATGGAACCTGGGAAAACGTCCTGGACGGGCTGCGGACCGGGTGTGATGAGGCCGAGGGCAAGGACTGGACGGTCAGCGCCGACTCGACGGTCATCCGGGCCCATCAGCACGCGGCCGGGGCCCGCCATGCACCGGCTGCTGATGACCGCATAGGGGGCTCCAGCGAATGACAAGAAATCTGGCCGGGAAGGGATCGGCCGCTCCCGCGGCGGGCTGACCACCAAGATCCACCTGGCCGCTGACCTGCGCTGCCGCCCCGTTGCCCGGTTGACCAGCCCCGGCCAGCATGGCGACTCCCCCCGGTTCATCCCGCTGATGGACGCGGTCCGCATCCAGCGGCCCGGCCTGGGCAGGCCCCGCAGCCGGCCCGGCCGCGCGATGGCGGACAAGGCCTACTCCTCCGCCGGCAACCGCGCCTACCTGCGGCAGCACCGCATCAAGGCGGTTATCCCCGTCAAGGAAGACCAGAAAGCCCACCGCCGCAACCGTGGCCGCTCCGGCGGCCGGCCGCCGGTCTTTGACGACGGGTGGTACAAGAAGCGCAACACCGTCGAACGCTGCTTCAGCAAGCTCAAGCAGTTCCGCGCCGTGGCCACCCGCTACGACAAGCGCGAGCGCATCTACCAAGGCACCATCGACGTCGCCTCGATCAGCATCTGGCTACGCGACCCTGTCCCATGATCCACGGGACACGCCCCAGCGGGGTTTCACCCCAGCCCGGCGAGCCATGTCCGCATGCTGAGCTGAGTGAAAGTGGCTCCGGCCGGATCGATGCGGTGGCACGCTGTGCCCCGGTATGGGCCGCCTGCTGGCGGTAGGTGGCCTTGCGGCCTGTCCGGCCGGAGCCTGCCATGACGCTACCGCGCACCGTTGCCGATGTCCTGTCCGAGCACGTGAGTTTTGAGGTGGAGTGCATCGGCCGGATGTACCTCAACGTCTACGTCCCGCAGTTGCAGTAACCCGCGTGGTCACCGACGGGGTCACCCCCAGCCTGCACGTTCTCTACAAGCACACCCAGATCAAGCCGTACCACAAGCACGGACGGGCGCTGCGCACGGAGACCACCATCAACCAGGCCATGGACTTCGGCCTGGGCAAACGGCTGACTAATCTGCCCGCCCTGCGGGAGATCGGCTACACCGCCAACCGACGGCTGCTGGCCGTCCAGCGACTCAGCCACGACCCCATCACCGGGGACAGCGTCCTGCGCTCCGCCTGCGACCCCGTCATCCACGACAACGGCACCCGCGTCGCCGGGCTGCGCCTGACCGACCCGCGCGCCCAGGCACTCCTGCACATCCTGCTGATCTTCCGGCTGCACCCCGGCGGGTTCCTCAACAAGGACCTGCGCAGCCTGCTCAGCGAATACCTCGGCCGCCCGCTCCACGGCCCCGGATCGGTCACACCCGGCCAGGCCACCTATGACCTGCGCCGGCTCCGCGAGCACGGCCTCATCGAGCGCATCCCGCACACCCACCGCTACCAGGTCACCAGCACCGGCCTGCGCCACGCCATGTTCCTCACCCGCGTCCACGACCGGATCCTGCAAACAGGACTCGCCGAACTCACCGGACCGGACCCAGCACCCCTGCGCAAAGCCGCCACCATCTACCAGGCCGCCATCGACAACCTCACCCAGCGAGCAGGAATAGCCGCCTGACCAGCCGGGGTCAAACTTGACTCAATCTTGCCGGCTTCGCCGGCCCTAGCTCGGCTAGCTCGGCTAGTGAGCCCCGAACAGATCATCCCCACCGGATCGGGTGTGTGCGCCCAGGCGGGCCGATCGGCCAATCCGCCCCGAACAGGCGGGTTGGTGCGTGTCGTAGAAGGAGCTTGCAGGTCCGCCGATCCCCCTGACACCAACAACGCTGCGCTGTTCGGGCTTGCATGATTATGCACGACCGCTGAGCGCCAGGAACTTACTCTTCTGCCGCGAGTCGAGCGGTCTTGCCTACGAAGGCGGTTCCCCGCGCCACCAGTATCGGCGCGAGACGTCACGGCGGCGCATCGGAGGCTATCTGCGCGAGGAATCGTCTGACCGAACGCGGGGTCGGGAGCACGTGGATTTCGGCGTCACCGGCATGTGCGGTGATCGCCCGCAGCAGCAGCGGACGGCTCCGCCGGCGATAGGTAAGCAGCCACCACCAGAAGTCCGCGCGCTCCCGCGACCGGCGGATGGCGCGCCAGGCGCAACGGGCCGGTGAGAAGTCCAGGAACACGATGGTGTCTGCGGCCTGCAGTCGAACATCGAGGACGTCATAGGGCCCGAGGTCCCCGTCCATGATCCACGACTCGTGCGCGGCGAGTTCGCGCTGGATAGCCGCCCACTGGTCGCGAGGCGTCGCGGTCAGGCCCGGCCGCCAGAAGAGCTTGTCCAGTTCGATGACGGGGAGGCTGATAATTTCACCCAGGCGGACCGCGAGGGCCGATTTGCCCGCCGCGCCAGGACCTGTAATTATCACCCTCTTCATAGTTGCCTATGGTGCCAATTCCGCGAGCTCGCCTCGGCAGCCTGAACCAGGTAAGGCTTACGGATCGCGCTCATCCCACCCTGACCGGACGCACTCCTCTGCCGCAGATACAGCGCAAGATCTCGCCACAGCCCGGGGCTGGTCTTGCTGATCGCTAGTCGGCTTATCGCCAGCCGAGCGCAGGCGCCACGTGGGTGAGGATGCTGTCGATGACGTGGGCGTTGTAGTCGACGCCGAGCTGGTGGGGCACGGTGAGCAGCAGTGTGTCGGCGGCTGCGATCGCCTCGTCTTCCTTGAGCTGCTGGATCAGCACATCCGGCTCGGCAGCGTACGTGCGGCCGAAGATCGCCTGGGTCTTCGCGTCGATGAACCCGATCTCGTCGGTGTCCTGATTCCGGAGGCCGAAGTACGCCCGATCCCGGTCGTCGACGAGGGCGAAGATGCTCCGGCTTACCGACACCCGCGGCTCCCGCTCGTGGCCAGCCTTCTGCCATGCGTCACGGAATGCCTGATCTGCTCAGCCTGCTGAAGGTGAAAGGGCTTGTCGGACTCGTTATTGATCAGCGTCGAACTCTGCAGATTCATGCCCAGCTCGGCCGCCCACGTGGCGGTCTGCTGTGACGCGGCGCCCCACCAGATGCGGTCACGCAGCCCTCGTGAGTGCGGCTCGACGCGCAGCAGGCCGGGCGGGTTCGGAAACATCGGGCGGGGATTGGGCCGCGCGAAGCCCTCGCCGCCCAGCACCTCGAGCAGCCTTTCGGCGTGCCCGCGGGCCATGTCCGCGTCCGTCTGACCCTCTTGCGGCTGGTAGCCGAAGTATCGCCAGCCCTCGATCACCTGCTCCGGCGAGCCGCGGCTGATCCCCAGCTGGAGGCGGCCGCCGGATATGAGGTCGGCCGCGCCGGCGTCCTCTGCCATGTACAGCGGGTTCTCGTAGCGCATGTCGATGACCGCCGTGCCGATCTCGATCCGGCTGGTGCGCGCACCAACCGCCGCCAGCAGCGGGAACGGAGATCCCAGCTGCCTGGCGAAATGGTGCACGCGGAAGTACGCGCCGTCCGCGCCCAGCTCTTCGGCGGCGACGGCCAGGTCAATCGACTGCAGCAACGCATCCGATGCCGACCGCGTCTGCGAGCCAGGCGACGACGACCAGTGCCCGAACGACAGGAAGCCAATCTTCTTCACCAGTGCGTCAACGCGAGCCGCCCGGCTGGCATTCCTCGCCGGCGAAGCTCCGGCGACCTGCCGCTTCCTGAGGGCCGGCCTGTCCGGTCCGAAGCATGGACTTACGCGGTGCCCTATCCCAGCTGGCCAGAACCTGGACCGCCGGTCGGATCAGTCCCGCAATGCCGCCGCCGAACCGACCAGGCCGGCCCGTTCGAGAGCATCGAGGAT
>JBEKCN010001030.1:0-2771 GCA_050014855.1 Streptosporangiaceae bacterium
CTGCCGACCGCCGCCACCGGAGACCTGGTCGCGGCGATCCGCGCCGCCGACGTCCGGGTGCCTCTCGCCGCGGTCGTACTCGACCAGCCCGAGGCCGTCCGGCTCCTGCCCCGCGCCAGCCGCGCTGCTGACAGCCAGGCAGCGGCGGCGCAGCCGGGCGCCTCGATACCGTCCTACGCGTACCCGGAGGCGGCCGTGCGGGCCCTGGCCCACGCTGTCACCTACGGCACCTGGCGGTCACGCCCGGCGGGGCATATCCGCGAATTCAGCGACGTGACACCGGACGACGCCCGGGCCCTGGTCCGGAAGTACCTGACGCGCCACCCGAAGGGCGGCTGGCTGCCGCCAGAGACGGTCGCGGCCCTACTCGCGTACTACGGTGTCCAGCTGATCAGCCTCACCCCGGTAGCCAGCGCCGACGCCGCCGTCCGGGCCGCCGCCGACCTGGGCGGCCCCATCGTGCTCAAGGCCGACGTGCCTGGCCTGCTGCGCAAGGCCGATGCCGGAGCGGTCCAGCCGGATCTGCGCACCGTCGCCGACATCCGGCGGGCCTACCGCGTGCTGTCCGCCAAGTTCGGGCGGCTGCGCCAGATACTGATGCAGCCGATGATCACCGGCGGCACCGAGGTCATCATCGGCGTCAGGCAGGAACCCATGTTCGGCCCGCTGGTGGTCTTCGGGCTCGGCGGCGTGGCCACCGACGTGCTGGCCGACCACACGGCCCGGCTCGCCCCCCTCACCGACGTTGACGCCGACGAACTCATCCGCTCCGCCCGGTCAGCGCCGCTGCTGCTCGGCCACCGGAGCAGCCCGGCCGCCGACCTGCCGGCGCTCCGGGACACCTTGCTGCGCGTCTCCCGCCTGGCCGATGACCTTCCCGAGGTCGCCGAGCTTGACCTCAACCCCGTGATCGCCTGCCCTGGCGGGGTGTCCGTCGTAGACGCCAGGATCCATATCACCCCGGCGCAGCCGTATGACCCGTTCCTCCGGCGACTGCGCTGACCGGCCTCCGGCGACTGCGCTGACCGGCCTCCGGCGACTGCGCTGACCGCCAGCGCTCCGGGGCGGCGGGACCTTCCGGGCCGGAGCCTGGACCTTCGGCCCTGTGCCCGCCATTAACAGGCGCAATATCCCTGCTGGTATGGACGCAGATGACTCCGGGCCCACGATGATCCCGGCCGACGAGTGCCTCCGGCTGCTGACGTCGGTCTCAGTCGGCCGGATCGCCTACACGAAGAAAGCGCTGCCGGCGGTGGAGCCGGTGAGGTTCGCCGTCGACGGCAACGAGATCGTCATCCGGATCGACACCGGCAGCACGCTCTCCGCCACCATCCCGGATACCATCGTGGCGTTCCAGGCCGAGCACCTGGACGACGAAACCCGCACCGGCTGGACGGTCAACGTGGTCGGCAGCGCGCACGAAGTGACCGAACCCGGCGACATTACCAGGCTACGCGGCAGCGGGCCCCCTACCTGGGCCTTGGCGCGGGGCGACCAGTTCATCCGGATCGCACCGGGCATCGTGACCGGGCGCGAGCTGATGGTTGCCGCCGAGTTCCCGCCGTCCTTTCGCGCAGCGTTCACCACCCCGGGACCGACCTAAGTCCCGTCCGGATATTGCCGACGGCCCAGAGGCGGCCGGCCTGGCAGGCGGCCCTACGCATTGATCAGAGGTGGATGGCATGACCATCAGTCCCGAAGCTGAGCACCGCCCAGCAGATCAGCACGAACCGGAAACCTGGCCGACCGCGGCGTACCCCGGCGACCTTAGCCGGAGGCTGGCGCAGCGGCGCAGCGAGCTCAAGCTCAGCCGGGAGCAGGTCGCGGCCCGGGCCCGGGTGAGCGCGCGGTACCTGGAATTCCTGGAGAAGTATCCCGGATTGCCCAAGGGTGCCGTGCTGCGCCAGTTGTCCGTGGCGCTGCAGACCACGCCGTCGGCCTTGCTCGGGGCGGCACTGGAGATGCCGCTCGGACGCGAGCCGCTGGCTAGCCTGAACAGCCTGGCGCGGATTGCGCGAGCCGAATGCTTTCGCCTCATCGCCGCCGGGGGCGTCGGCCGGATCGGGTTCAGCACCGCCTCGGGGATCGTCATCCTGCCGGTCAACTTCTCGGTGACCGCGAACACGGTGGTGGTGCGGACCGACGGGGGCTCGATCATCGCCGCTCATGCCGACGGTGAGGTGTCCTTCGAGGTCGATCACGTCGACGAAGCCCTCGAGCAGGGGTGGAGCGTCCTGATCCAGGGCCAGGCGCACCGGGTGCTGCAGAAAACGGAACTGGCTCATCTGCAGCGCTGCGCCGAGGTGCTGCCGTGGGCGGCAGGCGGTGACCGCACGGCGTACGTGCGCATCACCCCCCGCCGGATCAGCGGGCGGCGCATCGTCCGTCCGTGAGGGCCGCCCGGCCGCGCCCGGCAGCGTCGCCGCGAGGACCTTCGGCCTGCGGAGGCGGGGAGTTTTGGCTCTGCAAGCCGGGCCCGCGGTAGTCCATCCTCGTATCATGAAGCCGAATTTCCCCCGCAAGGGTGACCCTGGTACCGGATCTGCACCGGCCGCCGTCGGCGTGCACGAAACGATCGAGCCGGCCGATCCCGGCCGCCCCGAGTACCGGGCCTGCTGCTGCCCGGGCCGCCCCGTCGTCCGGGTGGTCATGCCCGCGTCGGCTTCCCGCCCCGCCCCGGCCGACCTGCTGCTGTGCGGTCATCACTACCGGATGTCCCAGGCGGCTCTCGCGGTAACCAGTGCCACCGTTGAGGAGCTGCCCGGCCGGGC
>JBEKCN010001031.1:0-2740 GCA_050014855.1 Streptosporangiaceae bacterium
TAGAGCAGCAAGTACTCCGACGGGTGCTCAAGGGCCCACGCGCGGTGGACCCGGGTCACGGCTATCCACCGCTCGTGTGCCGGTAGTGGCCGGGCCCGCTCGTAGCGGGCTCGCAAGGCCATGGCGAGCGAGTCCCACCCGTCGACGCTCAGGGCGTCGAGCAGGGCTTCCCGGCCCGGGAAGTAGTAGTGCACGGCGGAAGGCGTCATGCCCAGCTCGCGGGCGATGGCCCGCAGGGAGATCCCGGCCGGTCCGCCCTGGGCCAGCTGCGCCCGTGCCGCGGCCTTGATGTCGGTGATCGTCTCTTGCCGGCGCCGGTCGCGTCGGCTCGGCAAGGCCTGAGGTGAAGATCGGCTGGCCACGTGAGCAGCGTGCCGGCATATTTGAGCAGTGTCAAGTTTTTGCCCGCTTGCCACCAGTCCGAGCAGCCAGCAGACTGGGCCGGGACGGGACAGGCGCCGATCCAGGATGCGGCTGCCGAGGTCACCCGGGGCCGGATTCTCGTTCGCGTTCAGCTACCGGCGAGGGGCCGCGATCGTGACAGTACGTCCTCCAGTAGATGGCGGCACGGCGCTGATCACCGGTGCCTCGTCGGGTATCGGTCGCCAGTTCGCCACTCAGCTTGCCTCCCGGGCCGGGACCCTGATCGTCGTGGCCCGCCGGGCCGGGCTGCTCGAAGACTTGCGGGCCGAGCTGGCGGCCGCGTACCCGCGGCTCCAGGTGGTGGCTGCCCCCATCGACCTGTCCGACGAGCGCGACGTGGATCGGGGCCTGGCCTCGGTTCGTGAGCAGGTCGGCGCCGTGGATGTGCTGATCAACAACGCTGGCCTCGGCGACCAGGCGTTGTTCGACGCCGCGGACTGGACCCGCACCCGCCAGGTACTGCACACCAACGTGGTCGCCGTCGCCCAGCTGACCGCGCTCCTGGTGCCGTCCATGGTGGAACGCGGCCGGGGCGGCGTGCTCAACATGGGCTCGGGAGCCGGGCTGACGGTCATGCCCGCGGCCGCGGCGTACTCGGCAAGCAAGCATTTCATTGACGGGTTCAGCGAGGCCCTGCGCGCCGATCTGGCCGGCACCGGCGTAGTCGTCACCCAGGTGTGCCCGGGTCCGGTGGACAGCGACTTCGACACCGTCGCCGGCACGGCCGGCGGCATGACCGGCGGCCCGCCCCAGTTCCTGCGGATCAGCGCGGCGCGCTGCGCCCGCGAAGCGCTCGCCGGCTTCGACGCCGGCAAACCCCTGGTCTTCCCGGGACGGGCCTACCGGACCGCGATGCGGGTGCTCCCGCCGCTGCCCCGCTCGACGCAACGCTTCCAGGCGGCCTCCTCCGCCGCCCGCCTTCGCAGCCAGGCACCCGCAGCGGAGGGACTCCGCTCAGCGCACCCAGACATGCCGGAGAGGGAGCCACCGGTATGAGGATCAGCCGTCTGATTCTCAGCGGAGCAGCTGCCGGCACGATCGTCGGCACCGGGCTCGCCGACCTCAACCGCAGCCACGTGTTCAACCCAGCCTGGCCGCCCCATGCCCGATTCCACAGCATGGCGGGGTGGGGCAGCATCGCCGGCTCGCAGCTACTCGCCCTGTGGCTTTTGTGGCGGCCAGGCCAGGATGCAGACGACGGTGAAACGGCAATCAAGACCGCCGCGGTGCTTCCTGCCATCGCCTGGGTGCCGTTCTGCCTCGCTCTCGCCACGCCCGGTACCGCGGTCGAGGACGAGCCAGGACACCTCGCCCGCGTCGCCGGAGTGCCACTGAATCTCGTGCCAGCCACGCTCATCCCCCTCATCTCCGCGCTCGGCTACACCTTGCACCGCCACGGGCGATAGGGGCTTGCCCCTGCCGAGCCCCCGATCGCGCCGCACGCCCCCGCACTCGCGGCCCCGGCCGGTCTGCGGGCGCCCTATCAGCGATCGCCCATCCGGACGGCCTGTCGGGTGCCAGAACTCGCGCGGAGCATCTGAGCTGGGCTTCTATCCTCGGCGCTCGTGCTCTTCCGCCTTGTATACCTCGCCGTGTCCCGCGCGTTCGCGTGGCTTGCGCTGCTCGCCCGTAGCGATGCCTCGAAAGACCTGGAGATCTTGGTGTTGCGGCATGAGATCGCGGTACTACGGCGCCAGGTCGCCCGCCCAAAACCGGACTGGACCGATCGCGGTGTGCTCGCTGCGCTGGCACGACTGCTGCCCGGGCACCTGCGGGCTCACCGGATCGTGACACCAGGCACCTTGCTCGCCTGGCACCGTCGTCTGGTCAAACGGAAATGGACCTACCCGGGCAGGCCTGGACGCCCGGCCGTCTCAGCAGGATCCAAGGCGAGTTGCTTGGCCTGGGCCATCGAGCCGGTGAGGGCACGATCCGCCGGATCCTGGCCAAGGCCGGACTCGGGCCGGCTCCACGACGGACGTCACCGACATGGCGCCAGTTCCTGACATCCCAGGCATCCGGGATCCTGGCATGCGACTTCCTGCACGTTGACACCGTGTTCCTCAAGCGCCTGTTTGTCTTCTTCGTCATGGAGATCAAGACCCGCCGCGTGCACGTCCTAGGTGTTACCGCCAATCCGGCCGGCTCCTGGACCACCCAGCAGGCCCGTAACCTGCTGATGGACCTGGGTGAACGGGCCGGCCGGTTCAAATTCCTCATCCGTGACCGTGACGGCAAGTTCGCTTCCTCATTCGACTACGCGTTCGCCGACGGCGGTGTACGGATTATCAAGACGCCCGTCCGGTCGCCTCGGGCG
>JBEKCN010001032.1:0-2727 GCA_050014855.1 Streptosporangiaceae bacterium
CAGGCCGACTCCTATGAGTTCGGCGACCCCGAGGCTCGCATCCGCGTGTTCGCCGAGACGACGATCACCCGGCTGCTCAAGGACGGTGGCAGGATCGCCGGCGCCTTCGGGTACGTCAGGGACACCGGCCGGTTCATCCTGTTCGAGGCGCCGACGGTCATCCTCGCGACCGGCGGCATCGGGCGGACGTTCAAGGTCACCTCGAACTCCTGGGAGTACAGCGGCGACGGGCACGCGCTGGCGCTGCTGGCCGGAGCGTCGCTGATGAACATGGAGTTCGTCCAGTTCCACCCGACCGGCATGGTCTGGCCCATTTCGGTGCGCGGCCTGCTGGTGACTGAGTCGGTCCGCGGTGACGGCGGCGTGCTGCGCAACTCCGAGGGCAAGCGCTTCATGTTCAACTACGTGCCGGACGTGTTCCGGGCGCAGTACGCGGAGACCGAGGAAGAGGGCGACCGCTGGTACACCGACCCGGAGCACAACCGCCGGCCACCGGAGCTGCTGCCCCGGGACGAGGTCGCCCGGTCCATCAACTCCGAGATCAAGGCCGGGCGCGGCTCCCCGCACGGCGGCGTATTCCTTGACGTATCCACACGGTTGCCCGCCGAGGAGATCCTGCGGAAGCTGCCGTCGATGCACCACCAGTTCCTGGAACTGGCCGGCGTCGACATCACCAAGGAGCCGATGGAGGTCGGTCCCACCTGCCACTACATGATGGGCGGCGTGGAGGTCGAGCCAGACACCGCGGCCACGGCCGTGCCCGGGCTGTTCGCGGCGGGCGAGGTCGCGGGCGGTTTCCACGGGTCGAACCGGCTCGGCGGCAACTCGCTGTCCGACCTGCTCGTCTTCGGCCGGCGGGCCGGCCTCGGCGCGGCGGACTACCTGGATGGGCTGCCCGGCCGCCCGGAGGCCACGGCCGCCGGCCTGGAGGCCGCCGCCGCGGAGGCGACCGAGCCGCTGGAGCGGGCTGGCGGGGAGAACCCGTACGCGGTGCACGCCGACCTGCAGCAGACCATGAACGACCTGGTCGGGCTGATCCGGCGGGAGTCGGAGATGACGACCGCGCTGAAGGAGCTGGAGAAGTACCGGCAGCGCGTCAGCCAGGTCAGCGCCGAGGGCGGTAGGGGCTACAACCCCGGCTGGCACCTCGCGCTCGACCTGCGCAACATGCTCCTGGTCGCGGAGTGTGTGGGGATGGCGGCGCTGGAGCGGCAGGAGTCGCGCGGCGGCCACACCCGGGACGACTACCCGGCGATGTCGCCGGAATGGCGGAAGATCAACCTGATCTGCTCGATGTCCGGCGATCACGTGGCGCTCTGGCGCCAGCCGGTGAAGCCGATGCGGCCCGACCTGATGGCGGTGTTCGACCGCTCGGAGCTGGCGAAGTACCTGACAGAAGAGGAGCTTCCCGCGGAGGCCGCGGCCGCCGCTCCCGGGACGGCCACCAAGACGGCCACGCAAGAGGAGAAGCACTGACATGGGTGACCAGGCAAACCTGCGCGTGTGGCGCGGCGACGCGGGCGCAGGAAAGCTCACCGACTACGAGGTGGAGGTCAACGAGGGCGAGGTGGTCCTGGACGTGCTGCACCGGCTGCAGGCGACCCAGACCGGCGACCTGGCCATCCGGTGGAACTGCAAGGCCGGCAAGTGCGGCTCCTGCTCGATGGAGATCAACGGGCGGCCCCGGCTCGCGTGCATGACGCGGATGTCGACCTTCGAGCCGGAGGAAGTCCTGACGATCACGCCGCTGCGGACCTTCCCGGTCATCCGGGACCTGGTCACCGACGTGTCGTTCAACTACACGAAGGCCCGGGAGATCCCGTCGTTCTCGCCGGACCCGTCGATCAAGCCGGGCGAGTTCCGGATGATGCAGGTCGACGTGAACCGGTCGCAGGAGTTCCGCAAGTGCATCGAGTGCTACCTGTGCCAGAACGTCTGCCACGTGATCCGTGACCACCCGGAGAACGAGCGCCCATTCGCCGGCCCGCGCTTCCTGATGCGGGTGACCGAGCTGGAGATGCACCCGGCCGACGAGGCCGACCGGCGGGAGATCGCGCAGGACGACTTCGGCCTGGGCTACTGCAACATCACCAAGTGCTGCACCGAGGTCTGCCCCGAGCACATCAAGATCACCGACAACGCGCTGATCCCGATGAAGGAGCGCGTGGTCGGCCGCAAATACGACCCGCTGGTCTGGCTCGGCTCCAAGATCAGCCGTCGGCCGGCCCCGAAGGACACCCCCGAGGTCCCGAACACGGCCACGAAGTAGTCACCGGTCCCCCGCAGGGCGGACTTTGGCCGCCGGGCTGGCCTTATCAGCCGGCCCGGCGGCGCTTTACGTTAGGCGGCTTACGTCAGGCGCTTTACGTCACGCGGGTTACCACAAAAGCAGCACCAACCCGGGCAGGAATATACCGCCGCAGCCGACCAAGATCATGGACGACGGGCCGCGTTGGTCCGGATATGTGACCCCGGCGCTTCCGCGGTCCGGCCCCGTGCCTGCCGGTGGCCGCGGGTACTCTGTTGCTGCCCTCGCCGGGTGGCCGCCCGGCGTGCGGCCGGCGCCCACCGGGGGCTCGTTCGGCTTCATTTCTGGCTGGTTCGCGCTGAGCCGGCGTCCTGCGGCAGTGAAAGGCTTCCATGGTCCCCCACCTGACATATCCCGAGGCAGTGATCATCGGCCTGTTCCAGGGGGTGACCGAGCTGTTCCCGGTGTCCAGCCTGGGG
>JBEKCN010001033.1:0-2553 GCA_050014855.1 Streptosporangiaceae bacterium
GCAGGCCGCCACCGTGGCGGCGGCCGCCACCGCGAGCGCCGCAGCCGGGACCGTGCGGAAGGCCAGGCGGGACCGTCCACCCGCCGCGGACGTGCGCCTGCGCGGCACGAGCATGCGTCTTCTCCGTTTCCCGGCCATGGGTCTTAAGTCGGCCATGGGTACTTAAGGAGTTTCACCTGACTGGCCGTGCTGGGGATTGGACGCCGCTCCCCCCGCCGCGGTTCCATCGCTGTCGCGAGCGGCCACTGCGGCGTTAGGCGGTCGCCGTGGCCGCGGGGCGCCATTGGTGCGGGCCCGGGCTAGATTCTCACTCTTCCTCGGGGCCCAGGAGGCTGGTGAGGATGCGATCGAGCGCTTCCAGGTCCGCGGCGGGCAGTTCGCGGACCGGCCGCGGGGCATCGTTCAGGATCCGTTCGGCCAGATCGGCCTGCTCGGCACCGGCGGTCACCGGCCCGGACGGTCCGGGTCACCAGCCCGCGGCGTTCCAGGTCGTCCACCACGACGGTGGTGTACGGCGGATCAGTGCCGAGCGCGGCGGCCAGCTCGCGCATCGTCATCGGGCTGTCCACGATGCGGCGCAGTGCCTTGGCCCGGATGAAGCTCATGCCGAGCGCGTCGCACACCTTCTTGCGGCGGTCATAGCGGTCGATGACCAGCGCTCGCATGGCCTGCCAGACCCGGGCCGCGGGGTCGGCCGCCTGCTCCGCCGGCGTCGGGGCCGCCTCCTTCGGGACCGCCCGCTGCTGCGCCTCCGCCCGGCCGGGGACGGCGGCCTCGCGGGCCGGCGGGGCCGCGGAAGAGGGGGAAATGGTCATGGCACGCTCACCGGTGACCTTTCGTCGGCGGGCGACAGGCGTTCGGCGGTCCGGGTCGCCGTCCGCAGGGCCCAGGGTCCGGTCGTGACGAGGGCGAGGATGAGCGTCACGGCTCCGCAAGCCGCCACGATGAACCAGCCGGGCCGGCTGGCGTCCACAAATCCGGCGCGCATCCCTCCGTGCAGGTTACCGCTCAGCACCGAGCCCATCACCGCTACGCCGAGTGACGTCCCGACCTGGCGGCTCGTGGAGGCGACGCCGGCCGCGACACCCGCCTGCTGCCGGGGCATGCCGGACACCGCGGAGTTGGTGATCGGCGCGTTGACCAGGCCGATCCCGATACCGAAGATCACGTAGCTGAGCAGCAGGAAGCCGGGGCCGGAATGATTGGTGATCATCGAGAGCAGGATGCCGGCCGCGATAAAGCCGAGGCCGGAGACGACCAGCGGTATGCGGGCGCCGCGCGCGGCCACGAGCCGGCCCGACAGCACCGCGCAGGCCGCCAGCGTCGCCGCCATCGGTAGCAGGTACAGCCCGGCGGTGAGCGCGCTGAAGCCCCGCACGTCCTGTAGGTAAAGGGTATTCAGGAAGAGGAACCCGCCCAGCGCGGCGAACGCGATGACCGCGATCACGGTCGCGCCGGCGAACGGGGCGCTGCCGAAGAACCGCGGGTTGAGCAGCGGCTCGGTCCGCCGGAGCTCGTACGGCACGAACACCGCCAGGGCCACCGTGGCCAGCCCGAACAGGCCCGCGATCAGCGGCGAGCCCCAGCCCTTCGAGGGGCCCTCGATGATCGCATAGGTCAGCGAGGCCAGTAGCACGATGAGCAGTACCTGCCCGACCGGGTCCGGGCGGCGCGGCCGGTCCGCCTTCGACTCCGGCACGAACAGCGCGCAGAGCACGATCGCCGCGATGCCGACCGGGATGTTGACCCAGAAAATGCCCCGCCAGCCGACCGAATCGACCAGCGCTCCCCCGGCCACCGGGCCCAGGGCCATGCTCAGGCCGAACACCGCGCCCCACACCCCGATGGCCCGGGCCCGCTCGCGCTGGTCGGTGAACGTGTTGGTGATGATCGACATGGCCACCGGGTTCAGCATCGACCCGCCCACGGCCTGCACCATCCGGAAGGCGACCAGCCAGCCCAGGCTGGGGGCCAGGCTGCACAGCAGGGAGCCCGCCGTGAAGACCGCCAGGCCCGCCTGGAAGGTCCGGCGCCTGCCGACCCGGTCCGCGGTCGAGCCGGACAGCATGAGCAGGCTGGCCAGCACCAGCGTGTAGGCGTCGATCGTCCACTGCAGGCCGGACACCGACGCGTGCAGCTCACGCCCGATCGACGGCAGTGCGACGTTCACGATCGTGCTGTCCAGCCCGACGATGAACAGGCTGAGGCAGCAGATGGCCAGGATGAGCAGGCGGCGCTGGCGGCTGAACTCGGGCAGGGCGGTTCACCTCGATCGTGATCTTCGGAGCGCTCGCGATTCCCGTGACGCTTGTGTTCCTACAACGATTGTTAGCCGACAAGTAATCCCGCACAGCGGCCCGGGCGGGGCCGGTGACAGGGAGCCGTTGATCACGAAATGCTTACGTGCGTTCCGGTTCAGGTGTGCCAGATTGCCTGACGGGTCCAGCCTGGGGACCTGATGCAGGCCGCGGTCTGGCCACAATCGGCCCGCTTCCCGTTTGCCTGCGACGAAACCCAACTGGGGTCTACATTTGTGCCACCTACAGACTAGCC
>JBEKCN010001034.1:0-2712 GCA_050014855.1 Streptosporangiaceae bacterium
CGGCCAGCCGCCCGCGGTAACGGCAACTTGGTTAGCGGCATGGACAGCCACGGCGATACCGGCGGCTACGGCGACGGCAGCAACGCCGACAACCACGGAACGGCCGACAACTACGCAACGGCCGACAGCTACGCAACGGCCGACAACTACGCAACGGCCGACAACTACGCAACGGCCGACAACTACGCAACGGCCGACAACTACGGGGTCGGCAACGTCGGATACCCGGACTACTCCACCGAGTCGGCCGGGAGCACCGGAAGCGGAGACGACACAGGGCGGAGCGCGGAAACGGAGGCGAGCGGCAGCGAGGATCAGCGCTATCGCGGGGGAAACGATGACCTTTGAATCGGGACCGCAAACCCGGGGGGAACGCATGACACCTCACTACGTGAACCAGGGCGCGGAACTGAACTGGCTGCTCGATGACCTGGTGGACCGAGTGCCGCAGGTCAGCAATGCCGTGATGCTTACGCAGGACGGCCTGGCCATCGGTGCCTCGGCGGGGCTCAATCGTGAGGATGCCGAGCACCTCGCCGCGCTGGCGTCCGGCTTCCAGAGCATGGCCCGCGGCGCCGGGCAGCATTTCGGCGGCGGCCGGGTCCGATGGAAGCAGCCTTCCTGTTCGTCAGTGCCGCGGGTCAGGGGACCTGCCTGGCCGTGCTCACCACCGGCGACGCGGACGTGGGCCTGGTGGCCTACGAGATGGCCGTGCTGGTCCGGCGCTCCAGCGAGCATCTCGTTGTCGCCCCGCGGCCCGCCAGCTACGGCCCGGACCACTCAGCGCAGCGCCCGCCGACCATGACGGGCAGCAACGGGCGGCGGGGGGTGCCCTATCCGGCGCGGCCTGCGCCGCCCGGACCCGGCGCCGCTCCGCCGTACCTGCCCGGCGGCCGGATGACTCCCCCGTCGATGGCGGGACCGCCGGCTGGGCAACTCGCCGGGCAGGCGGCCCTCGCGGGCAGCCATCCGTCGAGGCCGCTGCCGAAGCTTATGCCGCAGCGGCGCGATGCGCCCGCCTGGGACTCCGTGTACAGCCCCTATCCGATACCGGCCGGTCGTCCCGAGTCGGCTCCGTACACGGAGTGAGTCGTCCTATGCCGAGCTCTGATGAACGCTGGCTGGACTCTGAGGCCGGCCCCGTGGTGCGCCCGTATGCGCTGATCGGCGGCCGGACCCGGCACGCCGGCGAGAAGTTCGATCTGGTCGCGACGGTCAGGGCGACGCACAAGGAGATCTCCGATCCGGCCGCGTTGAGCCCGGAGCAGGTGTGGGCGCTTGACCTGTCCCGGCGGTCGACCACCGTCGCCGATCTGGCTTCCGAACTGAACCTTCCCCTAGGTGTTGTCCGGATCTTGCTCGCTGATCTCCGCGATGCCGGATACGTCGTCATCCGAGCCCCGGAAACCGGGCAGAGTCACCGCGACAGCCACGTTCTGAGAGAGGTGCTCAATGGCCTACGGGCACTTTGAGCCGGCGATCACCGTCGGGCGAGGCCACACAGCAATCAAGATTCTGCTCGCGGGTGGCTTCGGTGTGGGCAAAACCACGATGGTGGGGGCGGTCAGCGAGATCAAGCCTCTCCGGACCGAGGAGCCGCTGACCGAGCGCGGCATACGCCACGACAACACCGCGGGAGTGGAAGGCAAGACCACCACCACGGTCGCCATGGACTTCGGCCGGATCAGCTTGCGCGAGGATCTGGTGCTCTACCTGTTCGGCACGCCTGGCCAGCAGCGGTTCTGGTTCATGTGGGACGAACTCGCCGTCGGCGCGCTCGGAGCGGTGGTGCTGACGGACACCCGGCGGCTCGCAGACTGCTTCCCCGCCGTTGACTACTTCGAGCGGCGCCAGATCCCGTTCATCGTGGCGGTGAACTGCTTCGACGGGTCGATCACGCATAACCCGGACGACATCCGGGTCGCCCTAGACCTGGACCCGGGTTTCCCGGTCGTGCTCTGCGATGCGCGCAGCAAGGACTCGGCCAAGGAAGTGCTGATCGCCCTGGTGGAACACGTACTCATGACCGTCGAGGAAGCGCCCGGTCAGCCGGAGGCGGCCGCGCACGGATGACCCTCGGCAGGCCGCAGCCCGGTGCGGGGCCGGCCCAGTGGGCTTCTTGCGGGCCGGCCAGCGGCCCGGTCCAGACGGCGACGGCGGCGCCCGTCATTCGTGCCGCAGGACCGCCCAGACTGCCTTGCCATGGCCCTCGATCGGGCTCCAGCCCCAGACACTGCTGAGCGCGTGCACGATCTGCAACCCGCGGCCGCTTTCCTTGACCCAGTCTGGCTGGCGGGGCGCCGGGACATCGTCGCTGCCGTCAATGACGGCCAGCATGACCTCCCCGGCCCGGCGGAGCAGGCACAGCCGGAGCACGGCGGCCTCGGGCCGGCTAGCCCGCGAGGCTGCGGCGATCCCCGCTGGCTCCGTGACTCTGGCTGGCTCCGCCGTTCCGGCTGGCTCCGCCGGCCAAGGGACCTTCGGCTGATTCGCAGGCGTCGCGGGCGTCGCGGGCCCAGCGAGATCGTCCGGGCTGGCCGAGGCCGGGTACACGGGCACGGGGTAGCTAGCACCGGTTGGGTGGCCGCCCCGGGTGGCCCGGACCCGGGGCCGGGGATAGCCGTTCGCGCCCCTGGTCTGGGCCGCGCCGACGCGCCGGCTACGGCTGGTGCTCTGCCGCGTCCCGTGCTGAACCGCGTTGACGACAAGCTC
>JBEKCN010001035.1:0-2948 GCA_050014855.1 Streptosporangiaceae bacterium
CGATCCTGGTGATCGGGTTCGCTGGCGCTCTCGTGGCCCTCGGCAGCTTCACGTCCGCCGACTTCATCGCGCTGGCTGTGCCGCTGACCGCGCTGCTGGTGGTGGCCGCGGTACTGCGGGGCCCCGAGGCGCCCGAGCGCCGCAGCACTGCCCGAGGACAGTCCCGGACTGGCGGCCGCGGCGAGGACCCGTGGTACTGGCCTTCGGGCCGGGGAGCGCCGGCCGCAGTGGACGCCCACGCCGCCCACGCCGCCCACGCCGCCCACGCCGCGCAGGCCGCGCAGGCCGCGCAGGCCGCACCCGACTCGCCGGACGGTCAGCCGAATACGGGCCCCACGGGGTACCCGTATCCCTCGGCGCAGACCGGCGATAACGCGAACCACAACTAATGCCGCGGCCGGCCACGTCCGCGCGGTTCGAACGTTGCAGAGCCAGAGATCCAGGCCAGGCCGTTTTCGCGGGCTGGGCTGGTCGTTGAAGGCGGCCGGGCACGCTGCCCGGGGCGCGCTATGGGTCTGCGCTTGATCTCGACAAGCAAGACCCAGCTGTTGATGAGCCCTGAGGCGGTAGCGACGGCCATGGCGGCGGCCAGCCAGTACAGGCCACCAAAGCTGGCCGTGATGGTGGCTGCCGCGCCGACGATTGTCAGCAAGGCGATCACGACGGCGGGCGCAATGTGGCCGAGACGCCAGCTGAGCGGGTTGTGCCGTTCTTGTTGCCAGCGTGGCACGTCGATTGCCGCAGCCAATCCGATGATTCCCGCGGCCAGGATGGCCTCGCAGGTGCCGAGGGCCGTCCTGGACAGGCCGGGCAGCTGGATGAGAAGGCTCCCCGCCAGGGGGTAGGCAAAGAACACCAGGGTTTCGATCGCCCGGCCGGGCAGCGTCTTGTCCTGCAGGATCGAATTTAGGTTGAAGGAGACGGCGACGAACGCCAGCCCCAGCAGGGCGCCTGCAGCGCCAGCGAACGAGGTGGCGAAGTCGTGCCATTGTTCGGGGTCGTACGGCACCGCAGGAATCCTCCCCGTCGCTGACGTGGAAACACTGGCAGCGACTCACCCAAGGCGCGCCGCCGAGGTCGCCTTATGCCTTCTTCGAATCGAGCCAGTCGAAGGCCGCGGTCCAGAACACGACCGGCGCCATGCCCTCACAGTGGCCTTCGGCGCCCTCGGCCCGGGTGAACACGCGGAAGTCCTTCGGACAGGTGAGGTGATCGAACAAAAACAGCTACATACAGGCGACGCTAGTCCCTTCAGGCCACATGGGTAAGCACCACTCGCCGCGGCTGCCTGAGTACCACCCCTGGTCAGCGGGGCAACCGGCCGGCCCGGCGCGTCGGCTAGCTAATACGCCAAGCACTTCAATCCCTTTAGCGCGGCACCGCGATTCGCGTCAGAATGTCGGCGACTTCCGCCGGGCGAGTCAAGTGGGCGAAGTGGCCGGCACTTGCCAGGACGGTGATATTGACGTCGGGTGGTGCCGCCCTGAGCCAGGACTGGTGGGCGGCCGGGACCTCGCTGACTGCGACCATCCATCAGTTGCGGTGATCGCATCTGGGCGTAACCCGGCGGGCTGCTGGAGCCGCAGCCTGATCGCGGCGGCGACCGCATCCGGGCGCTCGCGCGGCAGGAAATGCCCCGCACCGGGCAGTTCCGAACGGTCGTATGCCCGGGTGAACATGTGTGCGTTGCCCCGGCCCGCGGCGGCGATCTCGCAGCCGTCGTCCACTCCGTAGAGAAAGCTGACCGGCGCGTCGATGCGCGGCCACTCATCGAGCCGGGCCTGGGCCTCGGCGTACCGGGGGCGGCCCGGGGCGGCGCCGGTCCCGTGCCGGTAGTAATGCACCACCGTCTCGGTGAACTGCTCGTTCCAGGCGGCCCGGATGATGGCCTGCGTCTGATCTTCGGGCAGATAGAACGCCGGTGACCATTCGGCCCAGCAGCGGCGGATGAACGCGGCGGGGTGCAGCGCGAACGTCTGGGCTCCGGTGTCGGTGCAGAGCCAGTAGCGGTACCAGGCCCGCTCGGCCTCGGTGAACCGCTCAGCGGCGTTGAGATGGCGCATCGGGCCGTAGGCCGTCGCCATTGCGATCAGGCCGGTCACCCGCTCCGGGGCCAGCACGGCGGCCGCGTAGGCGGCGCGGGCGCCCCAGTCGTGCCCCACCAGCAGCGCCTGGCCGAGCCCGAGCACGTCCAGCAGGTCGAGGACATCGGTGGCGAGCGCAGCCACCTGGGCCCCGCCCGCCGGCCTCCTCCCAAGACGCCGGGCGGACGCGGCTGCCGCCGTAGCCGCGCAGGTACGGGCGCACGATACGTAGCCCCGGCGGCAGGACGCTGATCACCTCATCCCAGGTGGCCGGGATGTCGGGGAAGCCGTGCAGCAGCACCACCGGCCGTCCGCCGGGATCGCCGTTTTCCAGGTACTCAATCTCAGCGACCGGGGTTTGGATGAGCGGCATGAACGCACCGTACTGCCCGGCCCGCGAGCATGCTCCCGTGCAGCGGCCGGTGCGGAAGCCTAACGGCAAAAAGTGGCGCAGTCGGCGCGCGATCGCGAAGGCTGATCGTCGGGGCTGGGCTCCTCGGCCGGGACGGCCCGGAAGGCTATGTTCCACGCGGCTGGAACGCTGGCCCCGGCCAGGAACTGGCGGGCCAGCGGCCCCACGCGAGGCGAGTGCGGCAGGTGGGGCCGGTGAAACGGCTGCCGCTGGTGAGGCAGCCGCGGCCGGTGAGACGGCTGCGGGCCCACGAGCTCTGGACTGGCCGACGGCTCTAGGCGGACCGCCAGCCGGGCCAGGACGGTGAGACCGACCACGGTGACCAGCACCGCGGCGCAGACCGCGGCGGCGTTCACCGTGGTCAGCCGGGTTGTCTCGCCCAGCAGACCGACCCCTGCCGCCAGGCTCGCGACCGGAGTGACCACGGTGACGACCGGCAAGGTAATCATGGG
>JBEKCN010001036.1:0-2558 GCA_050014855.1 Streptosporangiaceae bacterium
GTTCACCTTGACGATGACCTTGGAGTTGAAGTCCTGCCCGGCGTCCAGGTCGAGGTAGGTATGCGTGTTACGGGCAAAACAATAAAAGCATGCATGCTGGCAGCCTCGGTAGGGGTTGATCGTCCAGTCGAAGGCCATGCGCGAGGTCGCGGGCACTCGGTTGACGATCGATTTCGCCTGGACCTCGTAGAAGGTCATGCCGCGGAAGCCCGGCGTGTCGAAGGTGCGGGTCACCGCCCCCCGGCCGAACAGTGCCCCCGGCTGGGCCCCCGGCTGATCCCCGCCGGGCGGGCCAGCGCCGCGGCCTTGGTCCTGCCCAGCTCCGAAGACGTCACCCGGGCTGTCCTCGGGTGACCCGTCCAGCCGTAGGTGATCCCAGCGCATGTTCGTGAGCATAGAATTCTTATTCGAGTAAGGCAAACATGTGTTCGGAGAGTGTTCCGCTGCCTGTGCGCGCGGGTCGAGCTGGATGAGGACCGACTGCTGGCTCTCGATCCGCGGGCCGATCTCGACGCGGTGCGCGGCGGCCGCTGGGCGAGCGGTTCCGCTGGCTGACCGCCCCGCGCAGTACAGTGGTCCAGCCGGGTCCCGTGCACAGCGGCCTTACCGCAGACCCAGCAGCCAAACTCACTCACCTGTTCGATACGCTGGTGGTACCGTGAGCGTGATGGCATAATCCTCAGCCTGGTGGGTGCGGCGGCTGCGGGTCTCGCGGCGGCATGCAGCGTCCGGCCGGACAGGAAAACGAGTGACTACAAAGCCGGAACAATTGGATAAAGATCTTGTGGTGGGGGATAGTTAACTACACATCCACCGGCGTGCGACGCGGAGGTGGCGCTATGGCGCTGTCTATGGACGAGCAGCGCATGCTCGCTGAAATTGAGCGGCGTCTCGCTGCGGAGGATCCGGGCCTGGCGGCCCGGCTGTCGACGTTCCGCCGGCCAGGCCCGGTCAAGGTCTTCCGGTCCGCGCGAGCTCGCGTTATTGGTTCGCTTCTCACCGTCGCCGTCGTCGCGATGGTTTCTCTCATGGTCTACGCGATCTTGCCCTTTCGGTCTGGCTCCCGGACACCCGGCCATCAGCCGGTGACGACCGTTTCCAGTACCGGCCCGGCCAGGATCGGAGCCGGGCCAGGGAAGAGTTCCGCCAAGACGTCCGGGAAGACGGCGGATTCCGCGACCAGCGCAGCAGCCAAGCCCGCCACCGCCCGCACCAGCCAGAGCCACGCCGTGCGCGCCTCGTCCAACGCGGTGCATGCGGCGGATGGATCCGGGACCACGGCGCCTCCTGTTTCCACGTTCACTGGCCCGTGATCCCCCGGGCGACGGGCGGACGTCGCAACTGAGCGCTCCGCGCCAGTAGAGCAAAGCGGCCCGGAGCACGGTGGCTTGGCGCAAGCGGCCCGGAGCATGGTGGCTTGGCGCAAACTGGCCGCCGGTGAGTTCAGGCTTGACCCGGGTTGTTAAGCCCAGCGTCTGCCGCGGGGCCCACCTGCGTACCGCCGGATGCGCCGCCGGTCTCGGCCGGGCCGGCCGAGACCGGCGGCGCCAGCAGATCATGTGGTGGTAAGTACTCCCGCCAGAGCTGGATCAGGTACCGCTCCAGCCCCTCCAGCTGCTTCTTGGCCTGCTGGAATTCGTCCGCGAGCGGGTTGCGGTGGGCGTCGTAGAGTTCCCCGTAGCGGCGCGCCGCTTCCTCCCGGTTGCTGGCGTAGACCCGGACGGCGTAGTTGCCCACCCCGCTGGCCAGCCGCAGCCCGTGGATGGCCTTGCCCACCGAGCCCTCGTCGATGCTGAGATACCCGCGCAGGTACAGGCGGCACTTCGCCTCTTCCTGCCAGGTATCGCCGAACTGGGGTGGAGTCCCGTCCCACTCTTCGATGACGAGCCGGACGTCGAGTTGTTCCTGCAGGCTGCCGACCCACAGCTGCTCGCGGTTCACGCTGATCAGCGATCCGACCGGAGGCAGTGGCGAACCGGGGGCGTTGGGGTCGACGGCCGAGTCATGCAGCCGGAACATGCGCCGGTCCGGGAACACCGGCATCACCAGCTGCAGAAGCCTCCGGCTCATAGTTTCCCCCCGCGGCGGCACCTAGAGCCCACGGTCCCGCTGCTCCCGGCCATGAGGAGCTCCCAGGCTAGTCTGTAGGTGGCACAAATGTAGACCCCAGTTGGGTTTCGTCGCAGGCAAACGGGAAGCGGGCCCGATTGTGGCCAGACCGTGGCCTGCATCAGGTCCCAAGGCTGGACCCGTTAGGCAATCTGGCACACCTGAACCGGAATGCACGTAAGCATTTCGTGATCAACGGCTCCCTGTCGCCGGCCCCACCCGGGCCGCCGTGCGGGATTACTTGTAGGCTAACAATCGTTGTAGGAACACAAGCGTCACGGGAATTGTGAGCGCTCCGAAGATCACGACCGAGGTGAACCGCCCTGCCCGAGCTCAGCCGCCAGCGCCGTCGGCTCATCCTGGCCATCTGCTGCCTCAGCCTGTTCATCGTCGGGCTGGACAGCACGATCGTGAACGTCGCACTGCCGTCGATCGGGCGTGAGCTGCAC
>JBEKCN010001037.1:0-2550 GCA_050014855.1 Streptosporangiaceae bacterium
GGGGGCGCGGCGGAACCCAGTACCGACATCCGGGCCAGGTCGGCCAGCTCAGCATCGGAGAAGCCGTGCTGGCGGCGGGCAATGCCGTACTGGGCGACCAGCCGCGAGCCGAACAGGAGCGGGTCGTCGGCGCCTAGCGCGATCGGCACACCGGATTCGAACAGCGGCCGCAGCGGCACGTCACGGGTGCGGGCCGCGATGCCCAGCGCCACGTTCGACGACGGGCAGACCTCCAGCGTGACGCCGCGCGTGGCCAGCCGCTTGACCAGCTCGTGGTCCGGTGCGGCCCGCACGCCGTGCCCGATCCGGTCCGCGTGCAGCTCATCCAGGCAGGCGCGCACGCTGGCCGGCCCGGCCAGCTCCCCGCCGTGCGGCACCGCGAGCAGGCCGCCGCGCTCGGCGATCCGGAACGCCGGGGCGAAGTCTTCCGCCCGCCCGCGCCGCTCGTCGTTGCTGAGGCCGAAGCCGGTCACCCCGCGTCCGGCGTACTGGACGGCCAGCCGGGCCAGTGTGCGCGCGTCCAGCGGGTGCCTGGTCCGGTTCGCGGCGATGATGACCGCGATCCCCACCCCGGTCGCCGCGCTGGCCCCAGCCGCGGCGTCCAGCACCAGCTCGACGGTGGGGGTCAGCCCGCCGAACCGCGCGGCGTACCCGGACGGGTCGACCTGGATCTCCAGCCAGCGGGATCCTTCCGTCCGCTCGTCCTCGGCGATCTCGGTCAGTAGCCGCCGCATGTCCGCAGGGGTCCGTAGCACCGACCGGGCCGTGTCGTACAGCCGCTGAAAGCGGAACCAGCCCCGTTCGTCCGCGCCGCTCAGCTTCGGCGGCCACTCCTCGACCAGCGCGGCGGGCAGATGGACGTGGTGCGCGCGGGCCAGCTCGACCAGCGTCGAGTGCCGCATGGCTCCCGTGAGGTGCAGGTGCAGGTGCGCCTTGGGAAGCTCATCAAGCGGACGTGCCATCCGCCTAGTGTGACCCCTGGCGCCGGGTCGCCGGGCCGGTCCGGGCCGCGTGGCTGCGCTCGCCGGGCGCCTACCGGGTCTGGTTGAGCAGCTTGCCGATGCGCATAACGCCTTCCTCCAGGTCGGCGTCGCCGAGTGCGCAGGACAGCCGGAAGTACCCGGGTGTGCCGAACGCCTCACCCGGCACAACCGCGACCTCTGCCTCGTCCAGGATCAGCGCGGCCAGCTCGGCGGAGCTGCGCGGCCGGTGGCCGGCGACCTCCTTGCCGAGGACGCCCTTCACGGACGGGTAGCAGTAGAAAGCGCCCTCCGGCTCGGGGCAGACCACGCCGGGGATCTCGTTCAGCATCCGCGTCATCGTGCGCCGCCGCCGGTCGAATGCCTCGCGCATCTGGGCCACCGCGGACAGGTCACCGGAAACGGCGGCGAGAGCGGCGGCCTGCGCGACGTTGCAGACGTTCGACGTGACGTGCGACTCGAAGTTGGTGGCCGCCTTGATCACGTCAGCGGGGCCGATCATCCAGCCCACCCGCCAGCCGGTCATCGCGTACGTCTTGGCCACGCCGTTCACCACCACGCACTGCTCGGTGATTTCGGGGGCCATCACCGGGATGGAGGAGAACCGTGCGTCGCCGTACACCAGGTGCTCGTAGATCTCGTCGGTCACGACCCACAGCCCGTTGGCCGCGGCCCAGCGGCCGATCTCGGCCACCTGCTCGGGCGGGTAGACCGCGCCGGTGGGGTTGGACGGCGACACAAAGAGCAGGATCTTGGTCCGCTCGGTGCGCGCCGCCTCCAGGTCGGCGACGGACGCCAGGTAGCCCGTGCTCTCGTCGGTCGCCACCGGGACCGTCACCCCGCCCGCCAGCTGGATGGCCTCGGGATACGTGGTCCAGTACGGCGCGGGGACAAGGACTTCGTCGCCCGGGTCGAGCAGCGCCGCGAAAGTCTGGAACACCGCTTGCTTGCCGCCGTTGGTGATCAGGACCTGGCCGGCCGTGACCTCAAAGCCAGAGTCCCGCGCAGTCTTGTCCGCGACGGCCTGCCGCAGCTCCGGCAGCCCGGCCGCGGGAGTGTACTTGTGGAACCGGGGCTCCGCGCACGCCCGCTGGGCCGCCTCGACGATGTAGCCGGGGGTGGGGAAGTCGGGTTCGCCCGCGCCGAAGCCGATGACCGGCCGTCCGGCCGCCTTGAGCGCCTTGGCCTTGGCGTCCACCGCCAGGGTGGCTGATTCGGCGATGTGTCGAAGGCATACACCCATGGTGACATCAACCCGCCCTACCCCGCACATCGATAAACCCATACCCGGGCGGATACGGTAATCAACCACGACGGGTTACGGCGAGGCGCTCGTGCCCGGCCCAGCGAACCGGGCCTAATGGGCACATGGCAGTGCACCACTTAACTGGGCCAGGGCGCTGAGCCCGTTGCACAAGACAGCGGGGACTGCCTGCCGGGCCCATGCCTTCCGCTTACTGGCGCGCTTGTGCCCGGTGAGCGGCCGGTGTGTCGGCGAAGTACCACCGCGCGGGCGCGAAGCGCAGCGGGGGGTTCCAGGGGGGTCGCCCTCCCAGGCCAACACAGTTCG
>JBEKCN010001038.1:0-3195 GCA_050014855.1 Streptosporangiaceae bacterium
ACGCGTCACGGTTGCGTCGTCCCCAGCGGCGGAAGCCGCCGGCCTGAAACTAACGGGAGCGGCATGACAATTGAGGCTATTGGCACTGAACAGAAATTGATCACAAGGTGGCTATCTCATAGACCCGTCCGGGACGTGACCTGCAATTCACCGAATACACATTACAGGTATGTTGCGAGCATGTTTCGGATCCGGATCGTGAATATTGACGAGGGATTTCTACACGAGCCGATGCGTATGACTCATAGCCCGCACTAACGGGACCTTTGGCCCTGCGACGGCCGTAGATCTGGCGGGACTTTTTATCACATGCGTTCTTGGTTCAAATGCACAATTGTTGATCTTCAGGCTAGTTCCATCAAGCACAAGGAGTCATACCATGACTAGGCCGATTCTCGTGGCTGACCGAGCCCCGACAAGTGATATCCAGCTGACCAGATGGGTGGACGAGATTGCGGAGCTGACCAAGCCTGATCACATCGAATGGTGCGACGGCTCGTACCATGAATGGTTGCGCCTGACCAATCTTCTGGTCGAGCAGGGCACATTCACCAGGCTCGACTCGGAGATCCTGCCGAACAGCTTCCATTGTGCCTCCGATCCGAGCGACGTTGCGCGCGTCGAGGACAGGACCTTCATCTGCTCGGAAGAGCAAGAGGACGCCGGGCCTACGAACAACTGGATCGCCCCGGACGAGATGCGGAAGACTTTCGCTGATCTTTTCAATGGCTGCATGCGGGGCCGCACCATGTATGTGGTCCCGTTCTGCATGGGGCCGCTGGACAGCGACCTCTCCCAGCTCGGCGTGGAGATCACCGACTCGGCCTACGTGGCGGTATCGATGCGGATCATGACGAGGATGGGGGCGCCCGCGCTCCGGCTTATCGAGGAACGCGGCTCGTTTGTCCGCGCCGTGCACTCGGTCGGTGCCCCGCTGCAGCCGGGCCAGGCGGATGTGCCATGGCCGTGCAACTCGGACAAGTACATCTCGCATTTCCCCGAGACCAGGGAGATCTGGTCCTACGGCTCGGGCTACGGCGGGAACGCGCTGCTCGGCAAGAAGTGCTACGCGCTGCGGATCGCCTCGGTGATGGCGCGGGATGAGGGCTGGCTGGCCGAGCACATGCTCATCCTCAAGATCACCCCGCCCGATGGCGAGGCGAAGTACATCGCGGCGGCCTTCCCGTCCGCGTGCGGCAAGACCAACCTGGCCATGCTGCAGCCGACCATCCCCGGCTGGAAGGTCGAGACCGTCGGCGACGACATCGCCTGGATGCGGTTCGGCGAGGACGGCCGGCTGTACGCGATCAACCCCGAGGCCGGCTTCTTCGGCGTCGCACCCGGAACTAGTGAAGTCACGAACGCCAACGCGATCGCGACCATGTGGGGCAACAGCATCTTCACCAACGTCGCGCTGACCGACGACGGCGACGTGTGGTGGGAGGGCCTGACCGACGAGCCGCCCGCGCACCTGATCGACTGGAAGGGCCGCGACTGGACGCCCGACTCGCCGGAACTCACCGCCCACCCCAACTCCCGGTTCACCACCCCGGCCAGTCAGTGCCCGATCATCGCGCCGGAGTGGGACGATCCCGCGGGCGTGCCGATCTCGGCGATCCTGTTCGGCGGCAGGCGCGCCAGCGCCGTGCCGCTGGTGATCGAGTCCTTCGACTGGGCGCACGGCGTGTTCCTTGGCGCCAACATCGCCTCGGAGAAGACGGCGGCCGCCGAGGGCAAGGTCGGCGAACTGCGCCGTGACCCGTTCGCGATGCTGCCGTTCTGCGGCTACAACATGGGCGACTACTTCGCGCACTGGCTAGATATCGGCCGTTCCGCGGATGCCGCCAAACTGCCGCGCATCTACTTCGTCAACTGGTTCCGCAAGAACGCGGCCGGCAAGTTCGTCTGGCCCGGCTTCGGCGAGAACAGCCGTGTCCTGAAGTGGGTCATCGAACGGCTCTCCGGCGACGCCCAGGCGGCCGACACCCCGATCGGCAGGATCCCGACACGGGATGCCCTCGATACCGATGGACTGGACATCGGTGAGGATGACCTCGACCTCCTGCTGTCCGTCGACGCCGAAACATGGAAGGCCGAGGCCGCGCTCATCTTCGAGCACCTGCGCACCTTCGGCGACCACCTGCCCGACCCGTTGTGGGACCAGTACACCGATCTGCTCGACCGGCTCGGCTGAACCACCCCCGGGAGCGCGTAGTACAAACGGCAGGCCACTAGATGTCTTGTGACCTGCCGTTTCCCTGTCGGGGTGGCCGGATTTGAACCGGCGGCCTCCTCGTCCCGAATTAGGCCCTGGAAGGCCGCAGACCTGTGGACATTGCCAAAGATGCAGGTCAAGGCCTTGATCTGCGTTGGTCTGGAATGGTGCTCAGAGGTCGCAATCTCAAGATCGTCTCCAGGATTTCTCCACAGACCGAGTTCACATACCGCCCTTGAAGGGGGAGGGGCACCCCCGCACACTAGGCGGGCCATCCCCGGACCCTGGCCTCATCACGGCTGTAAACCTTTCTTGGTGCCTCGGCTGGTCAGAACGATGAGCCCGGTGCTCGGAGATCTCCTTACCGACCTCGCCTGGTGGCGGCCGGCCTCGGAGACGCCGAGCGAATTCATCCCTGATGGGTGATGCGTCGGCACGAGCACACATAGTAATCAGGAAATGACGGGGAGTGGCCCTGGCAGATAGGGGTGACGAGATGAAGACGGTGATCGTGGGCGGAGTCGCGGCCGGTGCCCCGACGGGTGCGCGGCTCAGGCGGCTGGATGAGTCAGCCGAGATCGTCGTTCTTGGGCGGGACCGCTACGTCTCGTTCGCGAACTGCGGTTTGCCTTACCACATCGGCGGCGCCATCCGGGATCGGGACAGCCTGCTGCTGCAGACGCCGGAGAGCCTCGCCAGGGCCCTGGCGCTGGATGTGCGGACCGGGCAGGACGTGATCTGCATCGACCGCGATGCCAAGGAAGTGGAGGTGCACGACCTCGCCCAGGGGCAGACGTACCGGGAGTCCTACGACAAGCTGGTGCTGTGCCTGGGGGCCGAACCGATCCCCAGGGCCGCCACCCTGACCTCAACGGCGACGCGCTCGCCTGGCTCGCGCGACGCGCTCGCCTGGTTCGCGCTAGCGGACCTAACAGGACATTCCCGAATGTTCGCGCTGTGCACCAAGGACAGTCCCTCCC
>JBEKCN010001039.1:0-3759 GCA_050014855.1 Streptosporangiaceae bacterium
ACCTGGCCAACATCGTGCTGCTGCCCCGGCTGGGACCCAAGCCGCTAGTGACCCTCGGCATGCTGCTGGCGTCGGGCGCCATGGTGTGGCTGAGCGGGATCGGGCCGCACTCGGGGTATGTGACCGCGGTGCTCGGGCCGCTGCTGATGGCCGGCATGGGCTTCGGCTTCACGACCGCACCGGCGATGAACACCGGAACCTACGGCGTGACACCCCGGGACGCCGGTGTGGCCTCGGCCACGCTCAACACCGGGCAGCAGATCGGCGGCTCGATCGGCACCTCACTGCTGACCACGCTGGCCGCCAGCGCTACCGCAAGCTACCTGACCGTGCACATCACGCCGGCCTCGCTGGTGCACGGCCACCCGGCCCCGCAACTGGCTGCCTTGGCGCTGGTGCACGGCTATAGCACCGCGTTCCGGTGGTCGGCGGCGATCTTCGCAGGCGGGGCCGTGATCTGCGGCGCGCTGCTACGGCGCGGGCCGCTCGCCCAACCGGGCAGCCCAGATGTCCCTGGCGTCCCGCACGTCTAGCTACTTCAACCTGAAAACGCGGCACAGGCGGTCCCGGCCGGCGAGACGCCTGGTTTTCAGTTGAGCGCTTCGCAGGTCCATGCGAAGTACATCGCAGGCCTACCAGAGGTCGATGCAGCGCCTGGCGGTGGACCTCTCATAATCCGAGCTGTTCGCCTACTGCGCGTCAACGTTTGCGCGGTCTGCCGAATCATCACCCCAAGGTCGCACTCGGCCTCGGCGAGCATCCCGTCGGGGTCGACAAGCTTGAACGTGTCGCGGCCAGGGACCTGAAGGGCGTTCAACTGGTGAACATCCCCATGCACCAGCACGGCCCGCTCATCGTCGTGTGCAGCTATGCGCCGTGCCGCGCAGGCCAGGGCGTGCTCGACGGCCGCCTCGGTGCACGGATGGCCAAGCTCCTCCCACTCAGTGGTGACGAAACCGGCGAGCTGGCGCGCTTTGTCCGCTCCAGTAGGCAGGCCGGAACCCGGCGCCGGCCGCCACACCGTGGCCGCCGCCGTCACCAGTATCTCCAGCCGTTCGGCGAGTGGGTGGCCCAGCTCGTAGAGGGAGGGCCCTAGGCGTTCGAGGAGCAGCCCCTCGAGCGGCGTCATCGCGCAACAGGCCCGCACAGCCCCGGCCGCCGGCCAGTCGCAGCATTGTGATCTCGTGACGACCAGCGGCGCCGTCCTGCGGAATCAGAAGTTTCAGCACTGCTGGCGTGCCGTCGGCGAGACTGCGAATGCCTCGCTGGAGTGTGGGAAGGGGCGCCCCACCGAGACCGACCACTCGGCCTCGAGCTCGGCGATCAATCCCGGAAGGTCCCGCAGCCACCCGCCGGCTCCGCAGGCCGCCGCAGCGCTGGCCACCACATCGGGAACGCGCTTCATTTCCCAAGGTTCGCACAGGCGCCGCCGGGATCGTCGTGCGTCACGACCGCTACTCCCAGAGGCCTGTCCTGCCGGCACGATCAGCCTGCCCCATATCGACGGGTACGCGCGCGCAGGCTCGACCGGCGGCGGTAGCGGAGCGTCACGGGCGCGGCGGATCGCAGGCGGCGTGGCCGCCCTCTCTGGCGTTGCCCGCTAGCGGGCCGATGGGCTCTGGACCGTGCGCGGAAGGCACCGTTTTGATCTGCCCTGGTGTGGCTAGCCGCCGGGGACTGCCTTAGGGGTTCAACTCGGTTTTATGGGGGTTCAACTCGGTGGCAAGGTCATCTGGGCCGGTTTACCGGGCTGCGGCTGCGGTGCGGGGACTGGTGAGCAGCAGCGGGAGGCTGTCGCTGTGCTTCCCTGATGATTAAGCGTCGTGCTGCGGCTACCGCGGTCCGGCCCTGCGCGCGGCCCGATCCCGGCTCACCGCCCTCGTCGTTTCCGCAGGTCACATGCCTGGACCGGTCGGGCAGGCCGGTGCTGCCGCCTCTTTTCGCCTGCGAAATGCGGCCCGGCCGGCCCTTGCCGTGTTAGCTTGGAGTGGTGATACATCACCGAATCGGTGATGCAGCACCTCCGTGGGGGTTCAAGTCCTCGGACACATGAATTCCCCATATCCGCTCGTTTCCGGGCACGCCACGAGGTCACCCTGGGCGTAGGCTGCCGCTAGCGCCGGGCGATCGGCGTTCCGGGCTTTCCCCTCCCGTCCTGTATGAGGGCTTTCAGGCCCTTCGGTTAGCTTGCTTTCACGGTGACGGTCTTGGCAGTCTCAGTGGCGCGTGCCTGCACGGCTGCGGCGGCCGGATCCCAGGTTAGGGTGATCTCGTGCTCGCGCAGGTACCCGATCACCTCGGCAGGACTGGCGGTGCTCCTGACGTCGGCGCCACTGCGGGTCCGGCGTCGGGCGCGCACGGCCGGGCTGGTCAGCAGTAGGTGCAGGGCGGCCAGGTGCGGCACGATCTTGTCCTCACGCACGTAGGTGTTCTTCGGCCGGGCCGAATCCGGTGCCATCGCGCTGGTACGGCCGTGCCGGCACCGGTATGCGGGCTTGCCGTTGGACCAGGCTGATTCCATCCGCCGCCCGCACAGGCCGCACGCGAGCAGCCCGGCCAGCAGGTAGCGGCGTAGCACTGGCGCACCCTGGGGGACCGGTCCGCGCGAGGCGTTTACGTCCTGAGCGGCGATGAAGTCGTCCTCGCTGACCAGCGCCGGGTGCGCGGGCCAGTTGGAGATGACCCACCCGTCAGGCAGGTTCCACCGCTGCACGCTCTTATGGCCGAGGGTGACATTGCCCGGGTCGGCCAGCTCGGAATCGGTGCGCTGCCGGTTCCACACCTGACGGCCCGTGTACCGCGGGTTGGACAAGATCGTGGTGACGGTGCCCAGCGTCCACCCGGCCGCGGTCCGGTGCGGGTTCCTGGCCGGGTCGGCCGCGGACGGGCACGGTACCCCGGCCTCATTCAACGCCCGGGCGATCCGCGCGACCGAATGCCCGGCCAGGCGCTGGGCGAACATCCACCGCACCACGGGCGCGGTGTCCGGGCCCGGTTCGAGGCGGTGGGCACGGCGCCCCCATGCGGCGTGCGCTTTGTTCGGGTGCGGCCCTGCATCAGCAAGCCGGTATCCGTACGGCGGACGGCCGCCCAGGTAGCGGCCCTGCTCCCGAGTCTGGGCGGCCATCGCGGTGCGGACCCGGATGCTGGTCCTGGTGATCTCCCGCTTGGATGACAGGCCGAGCACGGTCATGGTCTTCTCGTCGTGCTCGGACTGGTAGTCGACCTGGCCTCCGGTCTCGGGCATCCACAGCTGAGTGCCGTAGTGCTCGAACAGCGGGGCCATCGCTATTCTCCGATCACGATCGCGTCCCAGCCCCGGCCGGGGTCGGTGAGCTGGGCGACCAGGGCGGCGGCTTGCGGGCGCCGCGCCCACGCCACTGTCCGGCTCTCCCCCACATCGAAGAACTCATCCACGATTACCCCGTGACCCCGCACCAGCGCCTCGGCCTGCTCACGCTGCCTGGCCCGCGACGTCGCCGGGTCCTGCCAGTCCTCGGTCGACACCCGCCCGTAGAACACGAACCGCAGCCGTCCCGGCACCGGCCCTCCGGCGATCAGGCTGCCGGCACGACGCAGAGCCGAGCGTTCCGCCCATCCCGCCAGCCCGCCGGCTCTGGCTGCCACTGCGGCCATCGCATTCCCCTCCTGGCCCGGAAGAACGCTTTCCCTTTTCAGGATCGCGCAATTCATACGGCCCGTCCCCCGATTAGCGTAAATACAAAGACTTCGGCAGGTAATTGCATGGCCACATTAACC
>JBEKCN010001040.1:0-3251 GCA_050014855.1 Streptosporangiaceae bacterium
GGCTGCTCTCGCCGCAGCTATTGCAGGACGCCAGGTCGGACACGGCCCGCGGATGGGCTGCCCGGGCGCTGTGCGTGGGTTTCGATCCCGAGGCGTTCTTCCCGCCCGGCGACGCACCTGCCACCGAAGCTCGGGCCATCTGCGCGGCATGTCCCGTACGCGGCCAGTGCCTGGCCTATGCGGTCACAGCTGATGAACGGTTCGGCATCTGGGGCGGCCTTGATCCCCGGCAGCGGCACGCCGTGCGCAGGCGGCTGGAACGGCGTGGATCGTCCGCATCGTCTGGAAGCGCGCAGGTCAGCGACGCGAAAGCGTCAGCCGTTGCCGTAGTGGTAGCGCGCCTTGAGTATCTTCACCTCCTTGTCATCGGCCCGATACACCAGCCGGTGCTCGTCGTCGATCCGGCGTGACCAGTATCCAGAGAGGCCACCCTTCAGGGGCTCTGGCTTACCGATGCCGCTAAAGGGATCCCGCTGAATCTCACGGATCAAACGAGTGATCCGGGTGGCCATCTTGCGATCCGAGCTGAGCCAGAACAGGAAGTCTTCCCACGCGTCCGGATCGAAGTGAATACTCCTCATGCCTCACCCGCGAGGGATTCCATCTCCTCTATCGTCTTAGCGACGGAGGACGTACCCGCCTTGTCCCGAGCGACCGCCTCCATGAGCCGCCGCGCGTTAGCCGGGGACCGCAGCAGGTAAATGGTCTCCTGCCAGGAGTCGTAGTCGGCGGCAGACATCAGCACGGCGTCGCCGGCCTTGGAGGAGATGCGCACTGGGGCATGATCGTCGATGACCTGCTGAATGAGAGGAAACAGGTGCGCGCGGGCGTCGCTAGCAGTGATGGCCATCTTGTCATCTACCTTCCTATCGGTACCATTAATCGTACCAGATCGGTACGACTTTTCGTACCGGATAGCCTGGCGGAGGTCGTGGCCACCCAAAGCCGTCTTGACGCATGGCAACCAGCTAATGTCCTGTCCCGTGCCAAAACTCATTCATAACCGCTGACCTGGCATTTCGCGCTCGTTACGCTGCTCTGCGATATTCGCTGATCAGCCCGCCGACGACGCTCCTGCGCTCGATCCGGGCGGTGATATCGACGGCGTGGCCGGGCAACCTCAGCGAGGGTTCCTGCTGCCGGCCTTGGTGCGGACGGTGGCCGTTATAGTGCCGCGCGTACTCGGCGAGCACCTTCCGCAGATGCTGCTCGCCGAGGATCAGCACGTGGTCCAGGCACTCGCGGCGCAGTGTTCCCACGAATCGCTCAATCGCTCAGCGAATGAGTTCGCCCGCGGCGACCGGACCGGTGCCTTGATCACCCGCGTGCCGTTGCCGGCGAAGACGTCGTCGAACGCGGCGGTGAACTTGCTGTCGCGGTCACGAATGAGGAACCTGAACTGCCCGGCGCGCTCGCTGAGGTCCATCATGAGGTTGCGGGCCTGCTGGGCGGTCCAGGCTCCGGTCGGATGAGCGGTGACGCCCACGATATGGACGGCGCGAGTCTGGACCTCCATCACGAACAAGACATAAAGGCGCCGTAGCAGCACGGTGTCCACGTGCATGAAGTCGCACGCGAGGATGCCGGACGCCTGGGCCTTCAGGAACTGCCGCCATGCCGGCGACGCCCGGCGCGGCGCGGGGCCGGGACCGGCGGCGGCCAGGATCCGGCGGATCGTCCCCTCCCCCACCCTGTGCCCCAGGCCGAGCAGCTCACCCTGGATGCGCCGGTGGCCCCAGCGGGGGTTCTGCCGCGCCAGTTGCTCCACCAGAGCCCGCACCTCATCCGAGACCGGCGGCCGTCCCGGTATGTTCGGATAGGTCCATTTTCTGCTGACCAGACGCCGGTGCCAGGCCAGCAGGGTTCCCGGTGCCACGATCCGGTGCAGCCGCAGCCGACCGGGCAACAGCCTGGCCAGGGCAGCGAGCACGGCACGGTAAGCCCAGTCCAGCCGCGGGCGGCCGACCTGACGACGCAGCACCGCGATCTCATGCCGCAGAACCAAGATCTCCGCGTCCTTGGCGGCGTCGCTGCGAGCCAGGAGCGCCAGCCAGCCGGACACCCGGACCATGAACAGGTAGACGAGACGGATCAGCACGAGCGCCGAGCGTAAAGCAGCAGGTCAGACCGCGCAGGGTTTTGGCACGGCACAGGCGCCTCACCGCTAACCGCCCGGGAGCGCGACGTGCTGATCGCTGCTCCCCCCGGGACGACCGTGTCCGAGATCGCCAGGAAGCTGTTCCTATCCGAGGGAACCGTTCGTAACTACCTGTCCGCTGCGATCGCTAAGACCGGGGCGCGCAACCGGGCAGGGGCCGTCAGGACGGCAGACGAGCGGGGCTGGCTCTGAGCAGCCCCATGCGCCGCGACCTATCCGAGGCGACATCCCCGCACGGCCCCGGCGAGTCCCGGGTGCTGCGCTCGCGGCCAGGTGACGATCCCGGGGAAGCCGCGCCACGCTCGAACCAGCCGACCCGCCACGGTCGCGGCGTCACAGTCGCGGCAGGGCGCCGTCCTGGCCCGTCCCGCGAATTCCTGCAATTCGCCCGCCGCCACGGCTACGACCGCGATGAGCTCATCCGCATCATCAAGTCCATTCCGTCTGCCCTTGGTGCGGCCTTTGAGCCCGCGGTGCTCGTGGACCTGCCCGTCGTCGGAGCCAGCACGATGACTGCGAGGGTGATGCCGATCCCGGCCAAACGCCTATCCGATCCTCGCACGGCACCAGCACCTCTCTGGCAGGCCGTCCAGCCCGGATTTCCCCGGAATGCTGCCCAGCCCGCCCAGCGAGGGCCGGTCTGGCATCCGCGCACGGTCGGGACACTGAGGGCGGCCACGGCTAGGCCGGCGGCGGCCAGTCCATAGGCCGGCATCGGGTGCCGGGCGGTCATCACCGTCAGGCCGCATCGGGTCAGATCCATGGCCGCCGACGCGAGTAGCAGCACGGCGATCAGGCGCCGCCCGCGCGGTACCTCCGCGGCAAGCGATCTCATCCCGCCGTTAGGGTCGGCGGCTGGGAAGTCCCAGGGCAGACGGTGTCCATCAGGACGCGATCGGGTCGTCCTCTTGCAGCTCCTGGCCCAAAGCATGCAGCGCATAGTGGAGCCGTGACCTGGCCGTGCCCGCCGGTATGCCGAGCTGACGGGCCACCGTGGCTAGGCTTTCCCCGTGGTAAAAGGTCTCTACGAGCACGGTCAGGTGCGCGGGCGACAAATGCTGCAGTGCGGCGGCCACGATCTGCTGATCCAGAA
>JBEKCN010001041.1:0-3069 GCA_050014855.1 Streptosporangiaceae bacterium
AGCGCCGCGGCCGCCGGGCGGTAGCCGCCGGGCGGCCCTACCCTGAGCTGGCCGCGGGCGGTGCGCAGCCCAGCCGGGTCGGGGCCACCGACGCGGACGGGGCCGTGACCGAGGCCATCGTCCCGGCCGGTCCCGAGGAAGCCGTGGCCGCGGAAGCGCCCCCCGCGGTAGCTGATTCCGCGGGATCCGCCTCCACTGCGGCGGGGTCGGAGGAAGCCGGCCGCTGAGGAGACTGTCTCTGGAGCAGCCGTCCCCCGGGCCGCTACGCCGGTGCCGGATGGCCCGGTGGCGGCGGATGCGGGCGCAGGTAAGACGGCAGCCGGCCAAGAATCGGCCGCTCAGACCGGGTAGGTGACGCCCGTCAGCCGCTCGGACTCGGCCCACAGGCGCTGCTGCAGGCCCGGATCGTAGGACCGGGCCGAGGACCGGCCCGGTACCGGGTAGCCGGTCATCCCGGCCCGGGAGGCCGGGCCGAAGTACGCGCCGCCGGCCGCCTCCGGGTCGGTGGCCGCGCGCAGGATCGGCAGGGCGCCCATGGCGGCGCTCTGGGCGAATATCGGCTCCACGAGCCGGGCGCCCAGCCGCAGCGCGAGCGGCAGGTTCCGGGACAGCTCGGTGCGGGCGTACCCAGGGTGGGCGGCCAGCGCCTCCGCCGGCGCGCCGGCGGCCGCCAGCCGGCGCTGCAGCTCGTAGGTGAACACCGTCACCACCCGCGACCCTTCGGCGGCGAGCATCCGGTCCAGCAGCAGGCCGGTCAGCGCGAACGGGCCGAGGTGGTTCACCCCGAGCTGGCGCTCGAAGCCATCGGCGGTCCGGCCGTAGGGTGTCATCATCACCCCGGCGTTGTTGATCAGCAGGTCGATCCGCAGGTAGGCGTCCCGCAGCGCGTTGGCGGCGGCCCGGACCGACCCCAGCGAGGCCAGGTCCAGATGCGTCGCGGTCACGCTGGCCCGCGGCGCGCCGTCCAGGATGCGGTCCGCGGCGGTCTCGGCCTTCGCGATGTCGCGGCAGGCCAGCACGACGGTGGCGCCGCAGGCGGCGAGCACCCGCGCGACCTGGAAGCCGACCCCGGTGTTGGCGCCGGTGACGACGGCGATCCGGCCCGTCTGGGGCGGGACGTCGGCTTCGGTCCACCGGGCGGTGTGCGGGCGGGCCTGCGATACCTGGCTCATGCTGGCTTCCTGCCCGCTGCCGCCGGGTTGATGTCTGGCCCGGCCCAGTTGGGCCCGGCCGGGCGGTGAGGCGGTCCGGCTGGTCAGGCCAGGGCGGGCGCCGGCTCCGGGCTGGGCTGCCCGGAACGGGCCCGCCACCAGGTCTGGCCGTGCTCCGGCAGCATGTAGATCGGGTCGTAGTAGGCGTACTCCCGGCCGATGGCGAGCGGATCGCCGGCCTCGACCGCGGTGCGGTAGTTCTTCGTCCAGTACGAGATGCCTCGCTCGGTGTCGTAGCGCGCGACCTGGTGCACCCAGCGCTTGCCGACGTAGGGCACGTCGCACACGACCCGGGGGGTGGCGAAGCCGGGCAGGTAGCCCATGATCTGGTGCTGCAGGTCCTGCCCCTCGGCCAGGCTCAGCCGCCAGTGCTCGCTGCCGGGGATCATGTCGCACATGTAGAAGTAGTAAGGCATGATCTTGGCCTCGTCGAGCAGCGCGAAGCACAGGTCGAGCAGGGCCGGCGCGCTGTTGTTGACCCCGCGCAGCAGCACGCCCTGGTTCCGGACGTCCCGGATGCCGGTGTCCAGCATGGCCCGGGCCGCCCGGGCCACCAGCGGGGTGACCGACTGAGCCGCGTTGACATGGGTGTGGATGGCCAGGCTCACGCCGCGCTGGGTGGCCCGCTGGGCCAGCCGGGTCATCCCGGCCAGGACCTCATCGCTCAGCCAGTGCTGCGGCAGCCCCATCAGCGCCTTGCTGGCCAGCCGGATGTCCCGGATGCTGTCGATCTCGAGCAGGGCGCCGACGAACTCCTCCAGCCGGGGCCAGGGCAGGTTGGCGACGTCACCACCGGAGACGACCACGTCCCGGACGCCGGGGGTGCGCCGCAGGTAGGCGATCATGGCCCCGAGCCGGTCGGCCCGCGGCAGCTCGAACTTGTGCTTGCCGGCCGTGGGCGTGGGGTTGCCGACCAGGTCCATCCGCGTGCAGTGCCCGCAGTACTGCGGGCAGGTGGGCAGCACCTCGGCCAGCACCTTGGTCGGGTAACGGTGGGTGAGGCCCTCCACGGCCCACATCTCCGCCTCGTGCAGCGAGTCGCGCTGGGCGTACGGGTGCGACGGCCAGTCGCCCCGCCGGTCGCTGAACACCGGGATCATGTAACGGCGCACCGGGTCGGCGTAGAAGGCCTCGGTGAAGTCGGCGGCGTCCGGGCCGATCTCCGGCGCCATCGTGTTCAGCATCTGCGGCGGTACCAGCATCGACATTGTGGCCCGCGCCCGCTGGTCCTGCTCCAGGTCGGTGAAGAAGGCCTCGGACAGACCCGCCCCGATGACCTGGCGGAGCTGCCGCGCATTCTTCACACAGTGGGCCCGCTGCCACTGCGCCGACTCCCAGTCCGCGGTGGTGACGCCGGACCAGCCAGGGAAGCGCCGCCAGTCCGGTTCGTGCAGCTCCCGGCGCTGGTACACGTACGGCTGGTCGATCACAAGGCCTCCCGATTATATCGATCACTCTAGTAAAGAACATTTTGTCAAAGTAGTCTTCGGCAGGAAAATTTCTTGTTACGTGCGGGTCACATACAGATTGCATACTGGCCGCGCATGAAACAGGGCCACCGCCGGGAAGGACAGCATGAAACAGGGCCACCGCCGGGAAGGACAGAGGGCATGACCAGTTCGCCGTTCGGACTGCACCGCGTTTGCGCACCTGAGCCGGGGGAACCCGGCGGCGGGGGCACCGCGCTGCCCCAGGCCGCCTGGCGGCTCGACCCCGACGCGCGGATCCGGCCCGATGAGGTGCGCGTCCGGGTCGAGCGGCTCAACCTCGACGCCGCCTCGTTCCGGCAGCTCCGCGAGTCCACCGGTGGCGGGCCGGACGAGATGCGCGCGGCTGTGCTCGAGGTGATCACCAGCCG
>JBEKCN010001042.1:0-4605 GCA_050014855.1 Streptosporangiaceae bacterium
CCCGTGCCGGGGGCGCGGAACCGGCTCATCAGCCTGGCGGCGACCGACGGCGAGAGCACGGCCTCGCCGCGGGCCGCCGCCCGGACCGCCCGCAGCAGCTCGGCGCGGGGAGCGTCCTTGAGCAGGTAGCCGGTGGCACCCGCCTCGATCGCGGGCAGCACGTGGCTGTCGGTGTCGTAGGTGGTCAGCATGAGCGTCGACTTGCCGGAGCCCGACGGGCCCATGACGGCCGTGAACCGGCCGCGGTCGAAGGCGACCGTGATGCCCGCCAGGGCATGCACGGCGGCCTGCCCGGTCCCGTATGTCTTGCGCAGGGCCACCGCGTGCGCCGCCGGCGCGGCTGGCGCATCCTTGGTCACAGCTTGAGATGTAACTACCATCGCGTCTCCCCGTAATTCGGAAGAAGCACCTGGACCTCGATCAGCGCCGACACCCGCTCATCCTTCCGGCTCGGCGCCGGGTGTCCCTGAGCACCTCGAGCCTCCCAGCCGCGTACCGGGCGCGCATCGGCCGACTGGCCGGTTCACCGGCTGAACCGCAACATGGGCCGGACGGCTGAGCCCGTCCACCGATCGGCTGACCGCGACCTGTTGCTGATTCGTGCCGGCGGCCGGCGTGCCGGCCGTCGGTTACGGGTCTTTCTGTGTAGGTTTGTGCCATGGCGAGGGGGGATTATCGGCTGACCGCCGTCTTGGCCTTCCTGCTCGTCGCGGGCACCACGGCGGCCGGCTGGCAGGGTAGCCGTCCGGCAGATAACGCGGCGTCCCGGGTGGTGCGGCCACCTCTCACCAGACGGGCGGCAGCTAGCGAGATGCCATCGTCGCCGAACCCGCGCGCGACGCCGGATGCCGCGGTCGCTGGGCCCCCGGCGCTCAGTCCCGGGGCCCGCAGTTCCTGCCCGGCCGCGGCGTCCGCCTGCGTGGACCTCAGCGACCACCTCACCTGGCTGCAGTCCGATGGCCGGATCACCTACGGCCCGGTGCCCATGGAACCCGGGCCGCCCGGCACGCAGCGAGCGACCCCCCGCGGCACCTTCCACGTCCAGTGGAAGGCTGGCCCGAACTACATCAGCACCGAGTACGACGAGCCGATGCCGTACGCCGTGTTCTTCGCGCCCGGCGGGATCGCCTTCCACGGCGGCAGCCTCACCACGCCCTCGCATGGCTGCGTCCACCTAAATATTGGCAGCGCCCGCTACTATCACGACCACCTGCCGATCGGAGCCGAGGTCGTGGCCTTCTGAGCCTTGCACGCCGAGCCCTGCCCGCGCCGCCGGCCCTGGGACTCCAGCGCCGGCTAGCGGCAGCCAGCACATCGAGGATGTCCCGGCCGAGGAAATGGCCCGCAGGACAGCGCCGACTGGCCCTGCCTGCGCTTTGAGGCGGTCAAGGTCCGCGCATAGGCCATTATCCCTGATCAGAACTCAACCAGGCGCACCTGAAGCCGGTATGCGGCCTGCGTCTGATGCAGCGGGCCGGTAACCGTCAGCGGCCGAGCGCCGACGGCTCCCGCCGAGCGAGTGAGCGTGTCGTACGCGCCCGCCTCGGCCGGTTCGGCCGCCTGCGGGCCTTGCGCTGCCGGATCCCACTGCCGGATCCCACTGGATCTTCCCTCCCGGGTCAAGGGGAACCAGCTCAACTGGAGGCCTGCGGCCTTCGCCGGCCAGCACGAGCACATCGTTCCGCGCCTCGATGGTGCCCGTGAGGGTCACCTCGACCCCGCGCAGCTCATAGGTCTGGTGGACCATCCGCCGGAATTGATCATCCCAATGATCCAGTGCAGGCAGCCCATCGTCTTCCAGGTAGACAGTCGCTGTTGATCCGTCCCCATCAGGGATGGGGTCCACATACTGCACTCCCTCAAGGCTGCGCAGTGCCTCGTTCGCGCCTCCCCAGCAGGCCGCGATGCCGTACGGGCAGATTCCCGTGATCCCGGCCACGACGCGGGTGCCGCTGGCCGCGGCGCGTACCGTGGCCCGCAGGGCGAAGGCGTCCTTGGGGGCCTGTCGCGCGGGGGCCGGCGCGGCGGCGGCGGCCCCGGGTCGTGCGGCCTCGCGTACCTGGGCCGCAGCGGCAGCGGGCGCCGAGACCTGGATGATCGTAGCGACCGACGGCACGCCTTGAAGGTTCACGATAAACAGCATGTAATGCCCGGGCGGGCATACGTTCGCGTTGGGCGGCGCGGTCGCCGTGAGGGTTCCTCCGGCGATCTGAGAAGGGAGGAAGTTGATGCGCTGGCCGGCGTTGAACGAATGCGTCACGGAGGACAGGCGGATCAAGCTGATGGTCGCGATCTGCTCCGGCTGAGCGGTACCGATCTCGAACGTGTCGCCGTAGTTCACCGAATCCGGCGCCGAGGTGATCTGCGGCGGCGGTCCCTTGAACAGGTAGGGGGGAGAGAACACCTGGGCGTCGTAGTGCGTGTCCTGCGGGTTGTTCGCCACCTGCTGCGGCGTCCCCTCGTTCAGGATGAACTCGCCGCCGCCCGCGCTGAGCACCGTCCCGTCCGGAAGAAGCACCGCAGTGGAGTGGTAGCAGCGATCTGTGTTTTCCGCCGCCAGCATCGTCCACTGCCCGGTCTTCGGGTCCCACAGCTCCGCGATGTGCACGGGCTGGCCCGGGTCGAGATCGTTGAACGCCTCCGCGGTACCGGGTGCCCCGCCGCCGCGCGTGCCTCCGGTTACCAGCACCGTCCCGTCCGGGAGGATGGTGCCGTTGTGCTGCCGGCGGGGGAAGTTCATGGGATTGGTTGCTGCCCAGGCAAGTCGCGCCTGGCTCAGATCGATGGTCTCCAGATCGATGGTCTCGGCGTTCGCGGTCGGCGGGTTGCCGCCGCCGGCGAAAAGAACCTTGTCGACGTCGTACAGAACCGACGGGGCATAGTCACACAGCCCGCTGGGATTAACGACGTCGGGGAGCGGCGTCCATGTGCCTTCTCCCGAGGTATTCAGGGACCAGCCCTGGACGAGCGAGGTCAGGTAGACGATGCCGGTGGAAGCGACGTGCATGCGCGGGAAGAGGTCAAAGGCCGCGCCCATCGACGCGGTGCTGGTGAAATTCCCGTCGCTCCAGATCTGGGGTATCAGATTGTTGACGACCTGGTTCTGCGTGGGGTCGAGGTAACTGCCCGACAGCACCAGGACGTTTCCGGACGCCAGGGCGATCGCGGTCGGGTACCACCGGCCGTCGTTCATCACGGCGGTGGGTGTCCACGTATCGGCGGCTGGATCGTAGATCGTCGCCTGGTTCAGGCCGTGGCTGTCGGCGAGGTGGCCCCCGGCCACCAGCAGGCGCCCGTCCGGCAGGAACGCATGGCCGGAACAGAACAGGTTGGCGTTCGTCGTGCCGTCGTTCAGTGTCGGCTGCGGCGTCTGCGTCATGTTTCCATTCGCGGGATTCCAGACAAATGGAGTGCACGTTGCCGGAGGGGCGGGCGGCAAGCCAGGCGCGAGCGGGCTGGCGGGATCGGTATCCAGGGATTGCTGGGGATTATCCCGCCTGCCCCACATCAGCACCAGGCCGGTCGGCAGCACGTGAGCATGTATGCCGACGTTCAGCAACGTGAAGGGATCGCCCCACTGACCCCGCTGGTCCGGTGTCTCGATGGTGAAGGTGAACGGCGCGGCCTGCGCCGCAGGCTCGTCCCCAGTCATCACCGATCCCATCTTGGCGGCGTCGGCCTGCAGGAACGTGGTGTCGTGATCGTTGTAAGCGATGACCAGGTAATACTGGACGACGGTGCCCGTCGCGAACGCGCCGACCGGGAGCGCCGCCGAGTAGTACTTGTTGTTATTGATCGCGGTCGCGAAGACCAAGGGCACCGTCGTCCACGCCGTGTCGGTCGTCCGCTTGAACAGCACCGCGCTGCCGTCCTGCAACTGGTTGCCAGGGTTCCCGCCACCCTGGTACTGGTTGCCGCTGAAGACGGTAACCGCCGACACCGGATCCGTGGGAAAGACGGGATCTCGCATGCCGGCGTCACCAAACGGCTCAGGGTTGCCAGGAAAGTGCCACGCATTGCCGAGCGCCATGTGGAATCCCTTCCGTGATGCCAGAATCGCCTGGTCAGTAGTTGATAACCGCCATCCGTGGCCTAACCCGGGGCTGGCCGCGGCGTTCATACTGACCGGTGGCAAACCGTACTACCTGGTGCGTACTTCCGGGCCTTTTGCTTGCCGAGTGCTAACCGGGTCTCCGCTAGCATCCCTCAGCGGATGCCGTGGTCCGTCGCTGTGGCTGCTCCAAGAGGTCCGCGGTGACCAGCAAGGACAGGCAGGAGACGACCGGTGATGGAGCTGCCTGCCGATGTCCGCTGGTCTGCCCTGGTAGCTGCAGGCGCCGAGCCCCTGGCGAACGCGATGTTGATAACATCGGCCGCACACTCCGTCGCACACGGGGTGTGAGACTCAACCAATGGAGGTGCCAGGATGGCCGAGCTCCCATCGCCCCCAGAGGGAATTGTGCTGACCCACTTCATCGTCTCGGACGATGTCGAGCGCTCTCGGCGCTTCTACACCGAAGTACTCGGCGGCAGGCTGGCCTTTCCCGGGGATCCGGTCAATGTTGCGCTAGCCAACAGCTGGATCGTCATCAATGGCGGCGGAGG
>JBEKCN010001043.1:0-3611 GCA_050014855.1 Streptosporangiaceae bacterium
CGTGAACCGCATCATGACCTCGGGCCCGACCATGAACGCGGTCGTGGCCGCCGGGTCGAACGGCGCCGAGCCGATGAGGTCGGGCACCACCCCAACGCCGCCGTGCCAGTCACCGGAAGCCGTGTCCACGGTGACCTGGACGTCCAGGTCGAACCGGCCGCGCCAGGAGGACAGCTCCTCCGGGTACAGCAGGTCGGCCGGGGTGCGCGCGCCGTAGAGCAGCACGATCCGCCGGTAGCGGTCCCGGTGGGCGATCAGGTGGTAGAAGGCGGACCGCATCGGCGGCATCCCGACGCCGCCGGCCACGACCACCACGTCGCCGCCCTCGGCCTCGGCCACCGGCCAGTGCGTCCCGTAGGGCCCGCGCACGCCGACCTCCTGGCCCGGCTGCCGCGTGCACAGCGCGTGCGTGACCGCGCCCATGTCGCGGATCGTGTGCCGGACCGGGCCGGGCACTTCGGGATCGCCGCTGACCGAGATCGGTACCTCGCCGACCCCGAAGGCGTACAGCATGTTGAACTGGCCCGGCTGGAAGGAGAACGTGCGGCCGGCCGGCGGCTCAAGCTCCAGCGTGACCGTGTCGTGCGATTCGCGCCGCGTGGCGGTCACCCGCCACGGCTCCCGGTCAAGCCACGGTTGCTGGGCCGGAGCGGCCTCAGTGCGCGGTTGCATGAGCGGTCCCGTATACGTCGAGGAGCCGGAGCCTGGTGGACTGGAGCCGGCCGGTCGCCAGGTGGGCGAACCGGCGCATGAGCTCGAACCCGAGCCGCGGGTCGTCCTCGCATTTGGCGCGCAGGGCGTCGCCGTCCAGGGCGACGGCCCGGACCGGCTCGATGGCCCGCGCGTCGAACTGCCACTCGTGCGGTTCCAGCAGCCAGGAGAAGCCGGCCACCTCCCCGGCACGCAGGGTCTGGACGATAATGTGCCCCCGGGCCATCGTCGCGATTTCCAGCGCCACCCTGCCCTCGCGCAGCAGGTAGCACCGGTCGGCACGCCCTCCCTCGCGAAACAGGAACGCGCCCGGCGCGAACTCCACGTTCCTGGCGAGGCCGGCCAGCAGGGTCAGGTACGCGGGCTCCAGGTCGCCGACGAACGGGTGGCAGCGCAGCTCATGCTCAAGGGTTTCCATGGATGCCTCCGCCCGTGTCACCGTCAGTGGCCCGGATGGCGGCGGCCTCCTCGGTGATGTCGATGCCGACCGGGCACCAGGTGATGCACCGGCCGCAGCCGACGCAGCCCGAGGTGCCGAACTGGTCGATCCAGGTGGCCAGTTTGTGCGTCATCCACTGCCGGTACCGGGAGCGGCCGGATACCCGCACCGGGCCGCCGTGCAGGTTGGAGTGGTCCACGGTGAAGCAGGAATCCCAGGACCGCTGCTGCTCGGCCTGCATCCCGGCCAGGTCGGTGACTTCCGTGATGCTGAAGCAGAAGCACGTCGGGCAGACCATGGTGCAGTTTCCGCAGGTCAGGCACCGTGACGCCACATCGTCCCAGCGCGGGTGCTCGAAGTTGTCGTACAGCAGGTCCTTGATCCCGCCGGTGTCCAGCTGCCGCCCCATGGACGCGGCGGTCCGCTCGGTGACCAGGTCGGCGGCCTGCGTGTCCGGCCGGCCCGCGGGCCGGCTGGTGACGTCGCTCAGCACGTCGGCGCCGCGGCCGGTGCCGGGTTCCACCAGGAACTCGTGCCGGCCGCCGTCCATCAGTTCGGTCAGGGCCAGGTCGAAACCGGATTCCGCCTTGGGGCCGGCGTCCATCGACACGCAGAAGCACGTCCCGCCGGCCGTACCGCAGTTGACGGCGACCAGGAACGCGCTCTCACGCCGGCCCGCGTAGACCGGATCGACGTGCTGGCCGCCCAGGAACACGCGATCCTGGATCGCGATCGCGCGCAGCTCGCACGCGCGCACACCGATGAACGCCATCGGCGGCCCGGCTTCGGCTTCGGCTTCGGCGGCGGCGCGGTCCTGGCCGCTCCGCCACACCACGCTGGTGGGCGGGAACAGGTACCGTTTCCACGACTGCGGGCCGACGGCCGTACCCGAACAGCGCCTCGTCGTCCCGGCGGTGCAGGCGGTAGCGCCCGCCGTCCTGCTCGTCGGTCCACCCGGCCGGCAGGTCGGCCGATGTCCATATGTCGTCGTAGACGATGGCGCCGTCGCGTACGGTCGGCCCGATGAGCCGGAACCCCCGCCGCGCGATCGCCGCTAATAGGTGGTCAAGGTCCGCGCGGGCGATCACCCGCTGGCTCCCGTGATGCATGGCTGGCTCCATTGCCACTCCCTCAGCCTGACGGGCCCCCCCCGTCTCGTGCGACGTGCCGTTAGTATGCATGCGGCCAGCCGGACGCGCTAGTCCCTCGCGGCCGGGATTCGGCCACAAGTAGACGAAGGCCGTGCGGCGGCCCGGTGCGGATCGTGCTCGCCGCCGGGCGGCACGCTGAAGACGGGCCCGACCCACCGCAAACCCACCGCGTCGTCGTGATCGATGTCTTCATCGCGGTCATGTCCACTGGCATACTGCTCGTTCTTTCGCTGATCGGCTTCCAGGTGCTGGCTGGCCGGGCCCGGCACAATGGCCCCAGCGGCATCATATACCTCCGCCGTCACAACAGCCTCATGACCAAAGTCCCGCCAGAGAGGCGCGGGATTTCTGCGCCGTGCCGTGCAACCGGAGCCCGGCCGCTGGGTGGGCTCCGTCGGGGTGCCGCTGATCTATGCGTGCCGGTCGCCGGGCAGGATGACGACGGGACAATGCGCGTGCTGGCTGACCTGGCTGCTGACGGAACCCATCGTCAGCCTGGTAAAGCCGCCAGCGCCGCGGGAGCCGAGGACGAGAAGATCGGCGTCTTGCGAAGCGTCGATCAGAACCTCGGCCGGCTGTCCGACGACGGCCTGCACCCTGGTCGACGGCGCCGCTTCGCCGAGCTGCGCCGCGGCCTTGGCGGCAGCTTCCTTGGCCGCCTCCCGCGCTTCAGCCACAACTTCCTGACTGGAAGGGAAGACGACCATGCCGTGCCAGCCGGTGGCGGAAAGGTGCACAACGGTGAGGACGGAGAGCGGTTCTCGGCGCAGCTTGGCCTCCCGCATGGCCCAGTCCAGCGCAAGCTGCGAATGACCTGAGCCGTCAATCCCCACGATGATCCCGGGCATTTTTCCTCCTGTATGGGGAGCAGTTTTATCCTCGCTGCCCACGCTAAAATCCCGCCAATATGAAAAGCAGGGGCCAAGGGCCCATCAGTTGCGGGACGGGACGACGGCGACGGCGCCGTGGGCGTGGCTGAGGAGCGGGTGCTGGATCGAGCCGAGGCGGGCCCGGCCGGGGTCACCGTGCCGGCCGATGACCACCAGGCCGGCGCGGGCGGACCGGCGGGCCAGCACGCGGCCGGGATGGCCGCGGATCACCTGCTGGCTGACCGGGACTTCGGGGTACTTGTCCCGCCATCCATCGATAGCCTCCGCCAGGTCGGCAGTGGCGGCTGCTTCATCGGCCGCGGCGAAGATGCCAGGATCGCTGGCAGCATCGGCGCCTTCCATGGCCATGACCATCGCCTCGGTCTGGTCGGGGTCCTCATCGTCCCAGAGAGCAGCCCAAGGGAGCCGTTCCAGGGCGTG
>JBEKCN010001044.1:0-2579 GCA_050014855.1 Streptosporangiaceae bacterium
ATCCGGCGGCTTCTCGGCATCGATCTGAAGATGCGGCAGTACGCCGACGGAGCCCGCTTCGTGCGTGCGGTCGTTGACCAGATCGGCATGGACGGCTTCAACAAGGTCTGGGAATCGTCTGAAACGATCCCGACCATGAGCGAAATTAGCAACCCGTCCGCGTGGATCACCCGGGTGGCCGGGGGCTATGCCGCCGCGCCGCCCGCGGTGACCGGGCCGGCCAGTGAGGCGCCGTCCACCGCACCCGCCAACGGCACGAGCGCCACGTCCGGTGCCGCCCCGGTCAGCGAGTCACCGGCTACGGAAGCGACCGCGCAGGACGTCCCGGCCGCGGACGTCTGGCCCTCGGACGCTCCACCGGCGTCAGAGATCCCACCGGCGTCAGAGGCGTCGCCCACGACCGATGTGCCCGCAACCGAGGCGCCCGCCGATATCGGCCCGGCTTCCGGCGAGCCCCCGGCCAGCGACACGCCAGCGCCGGTGACGGACGTCGGTTACCCGGCCGAGGACGCTGCCCAGCCCGGCACCACCGATGAAGCCGGGGAGAGGGTCCCCGACGGGGAAGAGGACCGTCTCCGGCACGACGGCCAGTAATCCCGCATGGGCCCGAGCCCGGCGGTCGCCGAGATCCGCACCGCGGTCCGGGAGAGCCTCCGGGACCTTGCCCCAGGTGACCTGGTGCTCGTGGCCTGCTCCGGCGGGGCGGACTCGCTGGCCTTGGCCGCCGCGCTCGCGTTCGTGGCGCCGCGCCAGCGCCTGCGGGCCGGCGGGGTCACCGTGGACCACGGGCTGCAGCCTGGTTCCGCCGAGCGCGCCCAGGCCGTAGCGCAGCGACTCACGAGCCTCGGCCTTGATCCGGTGGAGTGCAGCACGGTCATGGTCCCGGCCCGGGGGAACGGGGCCCACGGCCACCCAGCGCGGGCGCTACCGGCGCCCGCTGCTGCCGGTGCGGCGGCAGGCGACGCGAGCCGCCTGCGCGGCGCTTGGCCTGCCGGTCTGGGATGACCCGCACAACGCCGATTCCCGCTTCTCCCGGGCACGGGTCCGGCACGAGGTGATGCCGGTCCTGGAGACGGCGCTGGGGCCTGGTGTCGCCGACGCGCTGGCGCGGACCGCCCGGCAGTTGCGCGCCGACGCCGACTACCTGGACGCGCAGGCAGCCATCGAAACCGCGCGAGCCGGGGACTGCTCCGCCCTGCGCGCCGAGAGCCTGGCCGCTCTGCCGACGGCCATCCGGACCCGGGTGCTGCACACGGCGGCGATCACCGCCGGCTGCCCGGCCGGCTCCCTGACCGCGTGCCATGTAGAGCAGCTCGAGGCGCTGGTGACAGGATGGCGCGGGCAGCGGTGGATTGACCTTCCCGGCGGGGTGCGCGGGGTCCGGCGGGAAGGCGAGTTGCGCTTCACCCGGGAGATCGATCCGGCCGGGAACACCCCGGCCGGATCCGGACCTGTGGCGGACGCCACCGAGGACGCGCCGGGGCGGGACAGAGAGGGTGGCCATGGACGCGGGCGACATGGGAACAGATCTGAAGGAAGTGCTGATCAGCGAGGAGAGGCTGCGTCAGCGGGTGGCAGAGCTGGCGGCGCGCATTGACGCCGACTACGCCGGGCGCGACCTCCTCCTCGTCGGCGTGCTCAAGGGCGCCATCATGGTGATGGCCGACTTGGCGCGCGCCATGCACCTGCCGATCCAGATGGACTGGATGGCTGTGTCCTCCTACGGTTCCGGGACGCAGTCGTCGGGTGTGGTCCGCATCCTCAAGGACCTCGACACCGACATCTCCGGCCGCGATGTCCTCGTTGTCGAGGACATCATCGACTCCGGGCTCACCCTGTCCTGGCTGGTCGGAAACCTCCAGTCCCGCCGCCCGGCCTCGGTGCGCGTCTGCACCATGCTGCGGAAGCCGGGGGCCGCGCGGATGCGCGACGTCGATGTCGCGTACACCGGCTTCGACATCGGGGACGAGTTCGTGATCGGATACGGGCTCGACTACGCCGAGCGGTACCGTAACCTGCCCTTTATCGGTACTCTCGCCCCCCACGTCTACGGGGGGAACAGAACCGAAGCAGAGAAGCGTTGACGAGGCGTGATGCCGGGGCGGGCAGGCGGGTATCCCTCGCCGACCGCGTTCCCGGCGTCCCGTCAGGCATTGGTGGTCCGCAGCCGGGCATAAAAGGGACGAACCGGGTCGGGCACAGATAGCAGGCAAGGCGGTCCCGCCGGAGGTCGGTGGGATGTAAAGCTGGTCAGGAGGGAACGGCCCCGGGCCAAGGGGTCGCTCGTCGATGGATTCTAAGCGCTCATTCCGCATGATTGGGCTGTTCGCCGCGGCGGTCCTGGTCGTGATCGTGCTGCTCAACCTGGCGGACGCCGGAAGCTCGTACACGCAGGCGGACACGTCGCAGGTCGTCAAGCTGATCGACCAGGGTCAGGTCAAGTCGGCCAAGATCACCGACAAGAACCAGACCATCCAGGTGACGACCAAGGGCGGCAAGGAATACGAGGCCGACTGGGTCAGCGGCCAGGGGCTCGCCCTCCAGCAGGAGCTGCAGAAGCAGTATGACGCGGGCAACCT
>JBEKCN010001045.1:0-2650 GCA_050014855.1 Streptosporangiaceae bacterium
GCCCAGGACATCGCCACCTTCGGCGCGGCCGGACCGTGGCTGAACAGCCAGATTGCCGCGCTGAGGCAGCGCTTCGGCCGCGTGGACGTCATCGAGAACCAGACCGTCGCCGTCCCCGGCTCGATCAGCACGTACGACCTGCGCGCCCAGGACCCGCACGGTCCGTTCGGCGGGCCGATGCTTTCTCTGGTCAGCGGGTACTACCCGACCGGTCCGGGCCAGGTGGCCGTGACCGATGGCGTCGCCGCCACGTTCAACCTCAAGGTTGGCGACGTCTGGCACCAGGGCGGAAAGGCCCGGCGCGTCACCGGCATCGTCGAGAACCCGCAGAGCCTGCTGGACGAGTTCGCCCTGGTGATGCCGGGTCAGGTCACGGCCCCGACCCAGGTGACCGTGCTGTTCAACGCGCCTGGGGTGAAGGCCTCCTCCATCGGGCCGACCGTCGAAAGTCGCGCCTCGGCGGCGGCCAGCAACCCGTTCAACCCCGAGACCATCGTGCTCGGACTGGCCACGATCGGCATGCTCCTCATCGCCCTGGTGGCCATCGGGGGCTTCACCGTGCTGGCGCAGCGCCGGCTGCGCTCGCTGGGCATGCTCGGCGCCGTGGGCGCCACGGACAAGAATGTCCGGCTCGTCGTCCGGGCCAACGGGCTGGCGGTCGGAATTGTCGGCACCCTGCTCGGCGCCGTCATCGGGCTGGCCGCGTGGCTGGCGTACCGGCCGCGCGTCGAGGCGAGCGCCCACCACGTGATCGGCCCGTTCCAGCTGCCGTGGTGGGTGATCGCCGGGGCGATGGTCCTGGCCGTGGTGGCCACCTATATCGCCGCCGCCCGGCCTGCCCGCGCGGTCACCCGGGTCCCGATCGTCGTCGCCCTGTCCGGGCGGCCCGCTCCGCCGAAACAGGTCCACCGTTCGGCGCTGCCGGGCGTCATCGCGCTCGTCATCGGCGCGCTCCTGCTGTGGTACACGGGCAAGAACAGCAACGGCAGCGGGGCGCCCGAGCTCGTCCTGGGCCTCGTGGCCCTCGTCGTGGCGGTGATCCTGCTCGCCCCGCTCTGCCTGGCCGGGCTGGCCCGGTTCGCCGGCCCCGCCCCGGTCGCGGTGCGGCTCGCCCTGCGCGACCTGGCCCGCTACCGGGCCCGTTCGGGCTCCGCCCTCGCGGCCATCAGCCTCGGGGTGCTGATCGCCGTCCTGGTCTGTGTCCTTTCCGCGCAGCGGTACGGGAACGTCCTCGACTACGCCGGGCCCAACCTGGCCTCGAACCAGCTCATCGTCTACACGCCCAGCGGGCCCTACGGGGGCGGCCCGGGTAGTGCTCCCAGTGCGCCGGTGACCGGCAGCAAGCTCGCGGGCATGGCGGCCACCGCGCACGCCATGGCCGCCTCGCTCGGCTCCCACGACGTCGTGGAGCTCGAATCGACCAGCGCGTCGCTGCAGCACGCCGCGGCTGGTCGTCAATTCGGCGGGCCCGTCTACGTTGCCACCCCCCAGCTTCTCCAGGCCTTCGGGATCAAGGCGTCCCAGGTCGACTCCTCGGCCGACATCCTCACCATGCGCCCCGGCCTGTCGGGGCTGTCCAAGATGCAGCTCACCTACGGCGACTACGGCAAGGGCTACGGACCGGATTCGTTCCCTTGCCCGGCGGGCAGTTGCCTCGCCAGCCCAAAGATCCAGGAGGTCAGTGCCCTTCCGTCCGGAACGTCGGCCCCCAACACCGTGATCACCGAGCATGCCATCCACCAGCTCGGCCTGCAGGTCACCACGGCCGGCTGGCTCATCCAGACGCCGCATCCCCCCACCGCCGCGCAGATCAGCAACGCCCGGCTCACGGCCGCCGCTGAGACCAAGTCCAGCGCGCCGTCCTCGTCGGAGATCATCAACTGGGCCACGGTGTTCGGGATCGTTCTGGCCTTGGGCATCCTGGCCATGAGCGTCGGCCTCATCCGGAGCGAAACGGCCGGCGATCTGCGCACCCTGACGGCGACCGGGGCGGGCAGTTCGGCCCGCCGCACGCTCACCGCAGCCACCGCCGGCGCCCTCGCCCTGGCCGGCGCCGTACTCGGCACGGTGGCGGCCTACGCCGGCGCCATCGCCTACTCCTGGGACAATCCTCTCGACGGTCTCTCTGAGCTCTCCAACATCCCCCTCCAGAGCCTGCTCTTCATCCTCGTTGGCATGCCGCTGATCGCGGCGGCCGCCGGCTGGCTGCTCGCCGGCCGGGAGCCCGCCGCCCTCGGCCACCAGCCGATGGAGTGAGGCGTCCGGGCAGCGCTGCCCGCACTACAGGGATTTCTTACCGGCATCCCGACCTCCGGCTGGACGTGTATCGTCCGTCGGCCCGGCGCCTCTGTCTTGGTAGTACGGCCAGCGTGCCGCGGCACGGGCCGACACCGGCCCGCAAGTCCTCCGGTCAGGTCCGGTGAACTCAGGGCCCCACCTCACCTACGGGAAGGCATACCGTGAGCGATCAAGCGTTAAATCCCGAAATGACTGAATGGCTGCGGGATCGGCAGAGCCAGCTTCATGTGACAGCCACGACCGACACGGCCGGCGGCCAGACCTTGGACTGGGTGCCGATCGAAAGCCAGACCGGTGGGCCGGTCGCGACGCCCCCGCCCGCCGGCCTCTCGCCTGCCGGGGCGGCAGATCC
>JBEKCN010001046.1:0-2543 GCA_050014855.1 Streptosporangiaceae bacterium
GCCGAGCAGCGCGACGAATTCGCCGGGTGCGATCTCCAGCGACAGCCCGTCAAGCGCCCGGGTCGTCCCGAACGACCGCTTCAGGTCCTGCAGCACCACGCTCGTCCCGCCGGTCCCGCCGGTCCCGCCCTCGTGCCGGGTGCCGCCGGCCGCGGCGGCGTTCCCGGCGGTGTTCGTGGTCATTCCGGCTCTCCTGCGGTTTGGCTGGATTCCCGAGGGGCGACGGTAAACAGGGTTACCTGGGCACCGCCGCGCTTGCGTGCGCTCCAGCTGCCGACCGCCACGATGAGCATCAGCAGGAGCCAGGTGACGAACAGCGAGAGCAGCGATGCGGCGGTCGACACCGCCCCGCTGCTCTGCTCGAAGTTGACGATCCACACCGGGAAGGTCTGCCACAAGGCGAGGCTGGCCATGGTGAACTCGCCGAGCACGAGCGCCACCGTCAGCACGGTGGCGGACAGCATAGCCGTGCGCATATTCGGCAGGACGACCCGCCACAGAGTGGTCGGCCAGCCTGCCCCGAGCGAGTTCGACGCCTCCACCATGGTCTTCAGGTCGAATGCGCGCAGCCCGGCATCGAGCGACCGGTACGCGAACGGCATCGCCAGGATGACGTACACGAACGCGAGCAGATACGGCGTGCTCAGCAGGATCCCGGGCGCCACCTTCAGCACCCCGACGATCAGCACGATCGGCGGGATCACGATCGGCAGGATCGTGATCGCCTCCATCAGGCGCCGGATCTGCGGCAGCCGCAAGTGGACGTAGACGACTGTCGGCACCATCAGCACGAGCGTGAGGATCGTGGTGACCAATGCGAGGCGCAGCGACAGCCCGATCGCCGAAATGAATCCCGCCTGCTTGAAGACGTCAGGGAACGCCTTGAGGCCAGCGAAGCGCAGCCCCGAGTACAGCGGGATCAGAAAGTAGACGGCCGCGATCAGCAGGATCGCCCACCGCCATACCGGGAAGCTGCGCCTGCGGGCCGCCGACCTGGTGGCCGGCGCCGGCGCTTGCGCTCCGGCCTCAACGCCCGCTACCGCAGCCATCGGGCCGCCCTCCGCTGCAAGATGGTGTAGATGATCATGACGACCGCGATGATAACGACCATGAACAGGCCGAGCGCATAACCAATATGTTCCTGTCCTGCCAGGACGTTGCCGTTCTCCAGCGCCCCGATCTGGATCGGTGTGAGCGCGATAGTGTTGTCGAGTGCTTCGGCTGTGGCATAAGCGGAGAATGCGCTGCCGAACAGCAGCAGTACGCAGCCGAGGAAGGCCGGGAACAGTACGGGCCCGCCGACGTAGCGCCAGTACTGCCAGGTCCGCGCGCCCATGTTGTGTGCCGCTTCACGCCACGCCGGCCGCAGTCCTTCAAGCGCGGGCAGGATGACCAGCACCATGAGCGGGATCTGGAAATACATGTAGACGACGAAGATCCCGAGCGGGTCATACAGCGTGAAGCCGTGGTTCCAGATCTTGACGTGGGTGAGATCGGTGATCCAGCCGGTGACGACGCCGGTGGTGCTGAGCGTCGCGATGAACAGGAACGCAAGCGGCACTCCGCCGAAGTTAGCGAAGACGCCAGAGGCGGTGACCACAATCTGCCGCAGCAGCTTGCCGCGCTTGGCCGTGTGAATCGCGTAGGCGATCAGCAGCCCGAAGATGCCAGGCACGACGGCGGAGGCGATCGAGAGCAAGACGCTGTTCCGCAGCCCCGGCAGATAGTCAATCGCGATGGTGGGCACGATCAAGCCCAGGGCGACGTACACGCCGAAAGGTACGACGCCCAGCCACCTGAGCGAGCGGCGGAGCGATGTGGAGACCCGGCTGGGCCGGGCCCCGGAGGTCAGCGCCTCCGGGGCCACGGCCTGCGCGGCGCTTCCCGCCATCAGCTAACCGACTTGCTTCGTCCAGTTTGCCGAGACGACGGCCTCGGCCGCGTTCTGCTGGGCCTCCGTCGGGAACGTCGCTGCGCCGGACGGGGCCGGTGGCAGAGCCGCAAGGGCGGTCTTGTTCACCGTTCCGTCGGCGGACAGGGTCGGCAGTTCGATAGGCCGGGCGAAGCCCGCGAGCCACAGGTTCTGGCCCGTGGTCGAGTAGAGGTACTCCTCCCAGAGCCTGGCCGCCGCCGGGTCTGGCGCGGTGGCGCTGATCGCCTGGTCGTAGTACGCAGCGTAGCTCGCGTCGGACGGGATCACGATCTTGAATCCCTTGACTACCGGCACGACCTCAGAAGCCAGCAGGTAATCCCACCAGATGAAGATGGGCGTCGTGCCGTTCTGAACCGTGGTAATGCCGCCGGTGGAAGTCGGAACGAAGTTACCGATCGCCTTCAGGTGGGCGAAATACTTGATGCCCGGCTCGATGTTGCTCAGCGAGCCGCCGTTGGCCAGCGCCGCGGCGTAGACGGCTGAAAAGGCCGCGCTGGCCGTTGTCGGGCTGTTGTTGAGCACGATCATGTTCTTGTAGGCCGGATTGGTCAGGCTCGCGAACGAGGTCGGGGCCGGGTTCACCTTGGCCGGGTTGTAGCCGATGGCCACG
>JBEKCN010001047.1:0-2885 GCA_050014855.1 Streptosporangiaceae bacterium
CGCTCCAGGCGGCGGCCAGCCCCCTGCTGCGCGGCCTGGGCTGCGTGGTCGTCTTCGCGGACGAGATTCACGCAGCGCGGTTCGTTCGCAAGACCGATGCCACCAGCATCACCGCGTTCACCTCTCCGACGACAGGACCGCTCGGCCGGATCGTCGAAGGGCAGGTTCGCCTCCTCGTCCGCCCCGCCGGGCGGTTCACGCCGCCTGCACCTGACCTGTCCAGGCAGGTGCGAACCGGCCTGATCACCATGACCCTCGGCGACGATGGCGAACTGCTGCGAGCAGCGGCGGGCCGGTTCGACGGCCTCGTGGTGGCAGCGTTCGGGGCGGGGCACGTCCCCGCCGTCACGCTCCCCGCATTGGACGCCCTCGCCGGGCAGATCCCAGTAGTCCTGGCATCCAGAACGGGCGCCGGAGCGGTGCTGGCCGCGACCTATGGTTTCCCGGGTTCTGAGCAGGACCTGCTCGGTCGCGGCCTTATCAGTGCTGGGTTCCTCGACCCGCTCAAGGCCCGGCTGCTCCTGCACGTCCTGCTGTCCGGCGGTGCCGCATGCGAGCAGATCTCGGCCGCGTTCCAGGCAGTAGGCGGATACGGTCAGCCGTAACTTCCCAACGACGTCAGGACGGCGACCGCTGATGCACAGCCGCGAGCTGGCCACGGGCCGCTCCTTCGGGGTTCGGTTCGACGCGGGGGAGAGCTTCTTCTCCGCACTGGAGGAGCTGTGCCGCAGCAACGGCATCCTGGTCAGTCGATTGTGTCCCGGCGCCACGCCGATCGTGCGGAGCGGCTGCGCAGTCTCATTGACCGGCTCTCGCCTGCTGACCGCACGCGGCTGCTGAGCATCGCGGGCGTACTCGACCAGATTGTTCAGCTCGCCAGCGAGCAAGACGAAAACCTGATGAAAGGAGCGGGAAGTGAGCACAAGCGTGAATGCACTGTCGCCGACGCCGATCGCCGTTGAGGAGCGGGTTCTCGAGGATCTGCGGTCGCGGCTGCGGGCCACGATCTGGCCGGAAGATGAGGGGAACGAGGACGGGCGGTACGGCGTCCCCAGGGCCCTGCTCCAGGAGCTGGCGCAGTACTGGGCTGAGGAGTACGACTGGCGAGCCGCCGAGCGAGCGATGAATGCCTACGAGCACTACCTGGTTGATGTGTCTGGCACACGCGTTCACTTCATGCGCAAGCCGGGCGTCGGGCCCGATCCCGCCCCGCTGATCCTCAGCCATGGGTGGCCTTGGACCTTCTGGCACTGGTCGAAAGTCATCGACCGGCTCGCAGACCCGGCCGCATTCGGTGGCGACCCGGCGGACGCTTTCGAGGTGATCGTCCCGTCATTGCCGGGCTTCGGGTATTCGACCATGAACTTCTGGAAGATCGCGGACGTCTGGCACGAACTGATGACCCAGACGCTCGGCCATACCCGGTACGCCGCGGCGGGTTGCGACGTCGGTGCCCTCGTCACGGGACAACTCGGTCACAAGTACGCCGACGAGCTGTACGGCATCCACATCGGATCAGCCCTGAAACTCGACCTGTTCACCGGCGACCGTGCCTGGGATTTCTCCGGTGGCAGGCCCATCCCGCCCGAGCTACCCGATGACCTGCGGCAGAGACTGGTCGAAATCGAGCGACGGTTCGCTGTGCACCTCGCCGCACACGTACTCGCTCCGAGCACACTGGGGTACGGATTGGCCGACTCCCCAGCCGGCATGCTGGCCTGGATCCTCGAACGATGGATGCACTGGTCCGACAACGGCGGAGACATCTACACCGTGTTTACCCGCGACGACCTACTCACCCACGCAACGATCTACTGGACCGGCAATGCCATCGCCAGCTCGATCCGCACGTACGCCAACAACAATCGATACCCCTGGGCACCCTCCCATGACCGGACGCCAGTCATCGAGGCACCGACCGGGATCACGTTCGTCGACTACGAGAACCCCCCGGGAATCAACAGCCCGGAAGAGCGCATCGAGTCGTTTCTGGCCAGCGACCGCGCCGCTTGGTACAACCACGTCAACATCGCCGCCCACCCCAACGGCGGCCACTTCATTCCCTGGGAGATCCCGGAACAATGGACCACCGACCTGGTCCAGACCTTCAAGTCGCAGCTCGCCCCGCCACCAGCATGAACACCACCCACTCCAACGCACCGCCGGCCCCCAGAGGCAGACGGCGGCTCGCCACGCTGGTCGTGGACGACGGCCCGCGTTCACAACCTTTCGGGGAACTACAGGGTGCCGGCCGTGCGGCTGGGGCTGCGCCGGCTTACAGGCCGGGCGAGGAGCGGCCCCGAGCTTGTCTGCGCACGACAGGCTGCGGACGGCCGGGCGCACGGGTTCCGCGCGCACCGGCGCACCGCCACCGCCTGGTCCGGGATGTCCAGCCGCCATGTGGCTGTTCAGATTGACCTGATCGCTACAACCGCTTCCAGGTATCTCAAAGGACCACCACAGGTACACCGGCCGCCCCCGCCGCGATCATGTAGGGATCCACTGATGATGTCGGTTCTGCTCAGCCTTGTTGTCGTCCGGACGAGATGAATGCTTCTCGCCTCGTGCGGGATTGTTGTCGTTTTCTTCCCGGCGGTTGTGGCCGCCCGTTCGCTTTTTTCGGTGACGCAGGAGGTCCGGGCACGCGTCTCTGGCCCTTCGGCGGGCTGCCGGGGCTGGCTTGGCTGGTTAGCTGAAGAAGGCTCGCAGGTGCGCCGCGACGAGTTGTGGCTTGCCGTTGTTGCTGGGGGCGGTGTGGCCGGCTTGGGGCAGGGTGGCCCGGTCAGCGCGGGGCAGCACGGTGCTGAGCCCGTCGAGGGGCGCGGCCAGGTTCCGGGCGCTTCTGGAGCCGCCGAGCAGGAGCACGTCGCAGGGCAGGCTGGCGA
>JBEKCN010001048.1:0-2763 GCA_050014855.1 Streptosporangiaceae bacterium
CCACTGGTCATGACCCAGGGCACGCAGCCGGCCGCGGCCCCGGTCGTGCCGGCGCTGCCCGCGGGCGCCGTCGTCACCGTCGACGTCGGCTTCAACGGCACGAACCTGACTCAGGTCGGCGCCACCCCGAACGCGCTCCAGCAGGGCCACTGCGTCAACGGGCAGAACGGGTCGATCTTCGGCCAGGTGTCGTTCTGCAACGGCACCCAGTTCTTCCAGGCCGCTTACCGGGCCGAAGCCCAGGGCAAGCTGACGGTCCCAGCGCTGGGCACCTCGCCCAAGGACGGGACGGCCTGCCCGTCCACCCGGTCGTTCCAGCTGGTCGACCAGGACCCGAGCGACAACGTGACGTCCACCTACCTGCTGACCGGCAACGGCCAGACCGCGCAGGACAATACGGCCAACAAGGCCGCGCTGGCCGGGGCGCAGGCGATCAACAACGGCAGCGACAACCTGCTGCTGGACGCCTTCGTCGACCCGACCCTCGGGTGCACGCCGATGGAGGCGCCGGACCTGACCACTGGCGCGCCGGGCACCTCACAGGCCCTGGACGAACTGTCCGCGGCCAAGAACCAGGCGGCGCCGATCGCCCTGGTCCCGGAGAACGACGAGATGACCCTGGTCAACAACGCCTTCAGCGCGACCAAGACCGACCTCTACCGGAGCAACGTCGGGCAGCAGCCCGTCGACGCCGCCACCAATGAGACGTCGAACCCGGCACTGTTCTGCCAGAACATGATCAATATCCAGACCCCGTTCCTGTCTAACAACCAGGCCGTGCTGGCGACCGACACCTCCCCGGTGCCCGGGACCGGCGACAACCTGCTGACCTTCATGGCCAACCGGCTGAACATGTCCTTCAGCAACCTGAACTGCCAGGACTTCGGCCTGAACAACCCCATCACGGTGACCCTGAACGGGGCCGGCTCGGCCATCGCGGCCACGTTCAACACCACCCAGCAGACGGCCAACAACACGGGCGCAAAGTCGATGCCCGCGGCCGGTCAGCGGATGGGCCGTCATCACCACATGCTCATGAACCCCTCGGGAATGTGAGCTACCCCGCGACGCGGTCGCAGCTGACCGCTCGGTAACAGGTTCGGTAAGCGGACCACCTTCATGCCGCGGCCCCCCGGGTGAACGCCCGGGGGGCCGTGGCATGTCCGCAGCTGGGGAACACTCCCCGATGGTCAGGGCGACCCGGCGCGGCGGATCGCCATGTGGTACGACGTCCCGGGGTCAAGGCCCCAGCTGGCGATCCAGGCCGGGCTGATGCGGATCAGCTCGCGGCTGAAGCCCGGCACCGGCGGGTCAGCGTCGGTGAGAGCCTCACCCCGGCCGCGTATCTCCACTCCCCGGGGCGTCCAGGGGTCCACCGACACCAGGTCGTCGACGACGAACGCCACGTTCGGGTTGGCGCCCAGGTTGCGGAACTTGCGGCTCTTGGCCAGGTTGAAGCCGCCGATGAGCACCTGATCGGTGGCTTCGTCGATGAAGAAGCCGACGGGATTGTTCTGGGGTGCGCCGCGGCCGTCCACGGTGGCGAGGCGGCCGAGTCGCTGGCTGCGGAGATAGTCAAGCTCCTGGGGGGTCAGCGTCAGACGGTCCATGGGCCGAGCCTGCCACGTTCCGCCGCGGATTGACTGACCGTGCCGCCGAGGGCTGTGCTGGCCTGCAGGCCGACCAGCGCCAGCTTGGCCAGGCCGGCTTTGAGCTGGTCGGCCCGGAGCAGGATGGTCGCGTCCCGTTCGCCGAAATGGATGAGGCGGATCGGGGCGGTGTTGAGCATGTCGTAGCCGATGAGCTTGCCGCCGGGCCGGAGGACCCGGACCGCCTCGGCCAGCGCCTGGTCCCAGTCGATGACGTGGTGCAGCATGGCGGCGGACAGCACCAGGTCGAACCGGCCGTCCGGGAAGGGCAGCTGCGCCGCGTCGGCGCGCTGCGCGCTGGCCCGGCGGCCGAATCCGGCCAGGACCTGCTCGGCCATACCGACCAGCGCAGTGTCGCAGTCGGTCGCGACCATCCGAAACCTGGGGTAAAGGGTCAGCAGCTGTGCGCTCATGGCACCGACCCCAGCGCCGACCTCCAGGCCTTCCCCCGTGGGCTGGACGCCCTGGAGCATCCACGGCAGGATGATCCGCCGGGCGATGAGCCGGTAGGGCAGGCTGGTTAGGGTCGCCTTGGCACTGGGCGGCATCTCGGGCATGACGTCAGCTTGCCATGTGCGGCGCAGTGCCGCGGCCCCCGCCCGCCCGGCTCCGTCGGGTGAGGCCCGGGGCGCCCTGCCCGACCTGGCCGTGCAGGCCGCGGAGATGGCCGGGCCTGTTGCGGTCAAAGGTCAAGGGCCGGCAAAGTTTGAGTCAACCCGGTGGTTGACATACATAGGGGACCTATATAGATTGGAGGTGTGAACCGGTGATGTCCCGTCGAGGGGCATCGCGGAAAGGAGCCGGGCCCCGAGCCCGCGCCCGGGCCGTCCAGCCCCTTGCCTGCCGGATCTGGTTTCGAGGAGGAAACCATGTCGGCATCACAGAGCCAGCGCATCGTGGTCGGCGTGGACGGCTCACCGTCCTCCATCAAAGCCCTGGAGTGGGCACTCGGGCAGGCGATCCTGACCGGCAGCACGATCGATGCCGTCTGCGCCTGGCACTACCCCAGCAGCTTCGGCGTCGTGGCCCCGGACAGTACCGATTACCGGGCGCTGGCCAAAGAGACCCTGACCAAGGCGATCACGGCCGCGCAGAACGCGGATCCGGATTACGC
>JBEKCN010001049.1:0-2720 GCA_050014855.1 Streptosporangiaceae bacterium
CCGCTCGCCGATGGGGGATATATCTGGCTGCTGACGCCGAAGGCGGGCCGGCCGGGCCATGTCGAGCCGAGTGACATCGGCGAGGCGGCCCCGACCGCGGGCCTGTCCCAGACGTCCAGTATCAGCGCCGCCCGTGACTGGTCGGGATCCCGGCTGGTGGCGCCGCGCGCGCGGCGTTGACCGGCCAGCCTGGCCTGTCCGGCCGGGTACGCCGGTCCGTGGGCGTCTCATGCGGGTCGCCCACGGGTCGGCGGCGACCGCCAGAAGTGGCAGACTTGGCCGGAGGAAATTGTCGCGTGCCCGTCATGCGCCGCCGGACCCTCTGCTTCTCGCGCGCCATGCCGGCGTGGCGCGCGGGCGGTGGCGGGCGGCGCCGTGGCGCGGGCGCTCCCACCGAAAGGACCCGGCATGGCGGTAGAGATCGGCGAGCAGGCCCCCGACTTCGAGCTGACCGACCAGCACGGCAGCCCCGTGCACCTCGCGGATTTCCGCGGCTCGAAGAACGTCGTGCTCATCTTCTACCCGCTGGCGTTCAGCCCCGTGTGCAGCAATGAGCTATGCGCCATGCGTGACGATTTTCCCGAGGTCACGCGGGATGACGTCGAACTGCTGACCGTATCGGTCGATTCCATGTTCACCCACCGGGCCTGGGCGGACGCCGAACATTTCAATTTCGGATTGCTGTCGGACTTCTGGCCGCACGGTGACGTGGCCAGGTCCTATGGTGTCTTCAACGGTGACAGGGGCCTGGCCACGCGCGGGACCTTCATCATCGACAAGGCGGGCGTCGTGCGCTGGAAGGTCGTGAACCCGATCCCGCAGGCGCGCGACATCAGCGAGTACCAGAAGGCGCTGGCCGAGCTGGACTGAGTTTCCCCGCTTCCGGCCGCGCCACGGCGATCAGGTGAAGATCACGGCGCGTCCAGGCGGGCGCACGGCACGATTGGAGTGAATGGCGGGGATGCCCTGCTACCACTGTGGCACGCGGCAGACTGATCCGGACCGGGGGGCGAGTCCCTGGACCAGGGGCGTGCTGCACGATCATCAGATACTGGTCTGCCCGGCCTGCCGGACGCTGCGCGACTGGACTGCCGAGCTGGACCGCTGCGGGCGCTGCGCCAGCGCTCACCTGGCCCGGCGGCTGGACGAGGTGGAATGCCGCGACTGCGGCCTCATCCGGCTCACCAGCGCGAGCTGGGAGGAAGCATCCGAAGGCGCCTCGGGGCCGGGCGTGATCCGCGCGGCCCCGGCCCCGGGTGTCCCGGCCGCGCCTGATCCCGAGCTGGCGGCCGAGGTCGAGCGGGCCCTGGCCAAAGTGCTGGGCAAGACGGCCAAGATCGTCGCCGCATCCTAGGCCGCCGGCTGGTTCAGGGCGCCAGGCCCGGACGAGCGGGCAGACCGTAGGCCCGTTCGTCCGGGGGTGCGGGTGCCCCGGTCGGGTAAAAACGGCCCGGTCGGGTAGAAATGGACCGTGGAGGTCGACGTCCTGATCGAGATCCCCCAGGGATCCCGGAACAAATACGAAATGGATCTGGCCACGGGCCGGATCCGGCTGGATCGAATGCTGTTCACTTCGACCCGCTATCCGCAGGGTTCATCCTGGACACCCTGGCCGAGGACGGCGATCCGCTGGATGCGATGGTCATCCTGGAGGAGCCGACGTTCCCGGGCTGCCTGGTCGGGGTCCGGCCGGTCGGTGTGTTCTGGATGCTCGACGAGGGCGGGCCCGACGCGAAGATCCTGACCGTTCCCGCCCATGATCCGCGCTACGCGAACCTGCGTGACCTGGACGACATCCCCGAGTTCCTCACCGCGGAGATCGGGCACTTCTTCGACATCTACAAGGAGCTCGAGCCAGGCAAGAGCAGCGACGTCCGCGGGTGGCAGGACCGGGCGGCAGCCGAGAAGATCATTGAGGCGGCGTTCGCCCGGGCCCGGGAGGACGCGGACGACGACGGCTGAGGCGCCCGCGCCCGCCGCAACTTCTTAGCAGTCCGCCTGGTTGCGGAGCCGCCGGGCGTTCTCGATCAGGTCGGTCGCCAGCCCGATCAGGTGCGAGGGCTTCATCGGCTTGGTGACGAAGCCGTCAGCGGCCCGGATGGCGGTCGCGGCGGGCTCCAGCACGGGGAACGCGGTCATCATCGCGAATGGCAGCCCGGGGGCTTCCTGCCGGACCGCCGCCAGCAGCCGGAGCGCTTGGGCGTCCGGCAGCTCGAAGTCGGCCAGCACCAGGTCCCAGGACTCCTGCTCGAGCAGCACCGCCGCCGCGGCCGCGCTGGCCACGGAGGTGACCTCAAAGTTCTCCCAGACGCCCAGGACGGTCTCGGCGAACAACGCGACGGCCGGGTCGCGCTCGACAACGAGGATCCTGCCTGGGCTGGTGCTGGGTGGGCGTCTCATGGCTCGACGATGCCTGGCCGCCGTGGCCGGCCCGGGTGCACGCCGGTTGCCGTCCGGTAGCGGGCCCGCCGGGGGCGCCCGCGTCACGCCTCAGCAGGGGACTGGCCGTGGTGATCATGCCCGCTCCGGGCGCCGTGCTGATGGTGATCATGCCCGCCCCGGGCGCCGTGCTGATGGTGATCATGCCCGCCCCGGGCGCCGTGCTGATGGTGATCGTGCCCGCCGGTCCCGTGCGCGACGTGATCGTGGCCCTCGTGCCCGTCACCCGGGTCGCCGTTCATCATCCGCAGCATCGGCAGCCCGCCGGTCCGGACGAACCG
>JBEKCN010001050.1:0-2875 GCA_050014855.1 Streptosporangiaceae bacterium
TGGCTCCGGCTGCTGACTGACCCTGCGGGTCAGTCTCGCCGGGGCCCGCAGTGCTAACCCGGGGGGCGACCTCCCGGGCCCCTGGGGGCGGGCTGCGCCCGCCGACGGTGACCGGACCCCCGGTGGCGGCGGGCCGGTCCGGTCGGCTCTGGTGTCCCCACGAGCCGGCGTTGTACGGCTTCGTCATGGCGTACCGTGAGCAGAGACGTAGTTTTGGACAGGGAAGAAGGAACGAGCGGCGATGGTCATCGGAGTTTCGATCATCCTGATCATCACTAGCCTGGTGATGGTGCTCTTGGTGCTGCTGCACAAGGGCAAGGGCGGCGGCCTGTCCGACATGTTCGGCGGCGGTGTGTCCTCCACGCTCGGTTCCTCTTCAGTGGTCGAGCGCAACCTGGACCGCATCACGATTTTCTTCGGAGTTCTGTGGTTCGTCTGCATCATCGGCCTCAACCTGCTGATCATTCACTAAGTAAGTTTTTCCCTGGCGTCCTCCCCGCACCGGACGTAACGCATGCGCGCTATATCAAGAGGTGATCTGTGAGCAGTGGCAACGCCATCCGCGGCAGTAGGGTGGGCGCTGGTCCCATGGGCGAGGCTGAACGCGGCGAGTCCGCACCACGCGTCTGGGTGTCATTCTGGTGCGCCAACCGGCACGAGACGCGACCTAGCTTCGCGACCGACGCGGCCGTCCCGGACAGCTGGGAGTGCCCCCGGTGTGGGTACCCGGCGGGCCAGGATGAGCAGAACCCGCCGGCGCCGCCGCGGGTCGAGCCGTACAAGACCCACCTCGCGTACGTGAAGGAGCGGCGCAGCGACACTGACGGCGCCGCCATCCTCGCCGAGGCCCTCGATCGGATGCGCAAGGGCGCCTGACCCGTGCGGTGCCGCACGGGGTGGGCCGGGCTCCATCCCTTCGCCGGATTAGCGGCGGGGGAGGGGGATCGGGATGCAGCGTTCGCCAGAGCGTCAGTACGCTACTGGATGCAGAACGAGGCCGGCACCCCGCCCAGCGGCATCGTCGGGGCCAACAACCCGATCAACGTCAGCCAGCCAGGTTACGGAGGGTGGCCGATCAAGAGCGAGGGAAACGGCTACAACCTGTACTCTTACCCGAGCCCCCAGGCCGGAATCCAGGCGCTGGTGGCCTACCTGACCTCCACCGGGTACCCGCAGATCCTGGCCGCCCTCAAGTCCGGGGCCGGGTTGTCGTCCCCATCGCTGGGCGGGGAGCTGTCCGACCGAGTACAGCGGCGGCGGCTACAGCACCATCCCGGACGCCTGGGGTGCCTCCCAGGGCACCCCGCAAACCTGACCGGAACCACGCTCGGCGGTGCCGGTCCCCTCAGTGCCGGAAGGACTCACGGTTCTTCTCGTCAACCAGCGGGACGGGCAGGCGCGGGTTCTTCTCCAGCATGGTGAGCTGCTCGCGAAGGTCAGCCATCAGGCAGCTGGCCAGGTCCATGCTGAAGCCGTTCTTGACCACGATCCGCAGCACCGCGGTGTCCTGCAGGTTCTCCGGGAACGTGTAGGCCGGCACCAGCCAGCCGCGGCCACGCAGCCGCTCGGAGATGTAGACCGGTAGCTCTTTGCCTTCCGACAGCAGCTCGAACGGGCCCAGCTGGGCGATTTCTGTCGCGAGGAAGACGGCGACCTCGTGGCAGGCCTGCTGTACCTCGCGGTAGCCCTCGAAGCCCAGCCGCAGGAAGTTGTAGTACTGTGCGACGACGTTGGAACCGGGCCGGGAGAAGTTCAGCGCGAACGTGGGCATCTGCCCGCCCAGGTAGTTGACGTTGAAGATGAGGTCGCCGGGCAGCGCGGACGGCTCCCGCCACACCACCCAGCCCACGCCCGGGTAGACCAGGCCGTACTTGTGGCCGGAGGCGTTGATGGATGCCACCCGGGATATCCGGAAGTCCCACTCCAGGAACGCGTGCAGGAAGGGGGCCACGAAGCCGCCCGAGGCCCCATCGACGTGGATCGGGATGTCGTGGCCCTTGCTCCGCTGCAACTGGTCCAGTACGTCGCTGATCTCCTTGACCGGCTCGTAGCTGCCGTCCATCGTCGAGCCGAGGATGGCGACGACGCCGATCGTGTTCTCATCGCACTGGGCCACCGCGCCGTCCGCGGTCAGGTGCAGCCGGCCTTTCTCCATGGGCACCTTGCGCGGCTCGACTTCCCAGTAGCGGCAGAACTTCTCCCAGCAGACCTGCACATTGGACCCCATGACCAGGTTCGGCCGGGTCGCATCCTGGCCGGCGGCCCGGCGCGCCTTGCGCCAGCGCCACAGCAGGGCCATCCCGCCGAGCATGCACGCCTCGCTGGAGCCGGTGGTCGAGCAGCCGGTCGCGTTCCCGTCGGCCGGTGAGTGCCACAGGTGGGCCAGGATGTTCACGCAGCGCCGCTCGATCTCGGCCGTCTGCGGGTACTCGTCCTTGTCGATCATGTTCTTGTCGAAGCAGGAGGCCATCAGCCTCTCGGCCTCGGGTTCCATCCACGTGGTGACGAAGGTCGCGAGGTTGAGCCGGGCGTTGCCGTCCAGGATGAGCTCGTCCCGCACCACCTGCGCCGCCGTGCTCGGCAGCATGCTGTGCTCCGGGAGCCGGTAGCGGGGGATCTGCAGCCCCTTTTCCTGCACGTACACGGGGTTGATGTCGACTTCCCGCTCCTGCTGGGACACATCCACTTGCTTGCTCAGCGCCACCGTCGGCTCTCCTGGTCTGCGGACATCGGGTTCGGCAATCACCGGCCAGGTTATCGCCGGCCGTATCCACCGTTCGGCTGACTCTCCGCTCCACCGGAACGCGCCGGGAATCGGCCCGGCGGGCGATGCGGCGCGCGCGCCCGGCAGCCGAAGATGTTCATCAGCGAGGCG
>JBEKCN010001051.1:0-2918 GCA_050014855.1 Streptosporangiaceae bacterium
GAGCCCGGCCAGCGGCCCGAACCAGCGGCGCACAGTGGTGTACAGCACGCCGACGGTGGCCACCCCCTCCAGGGCCTGCGGTATCAACAGGCTCCAGGAATTCAGCCCGAATATGCGCGCGGACAACTCCATGGGCCACAGGAACCCGGCCGGCTTGTCCACGGTGATGAAGTTCGAGGAGTCCAGCGAGCCGAACAGGAAAGCCTTCCAGCTCTTGGTGCCCGCCTGGACGGCGGCGGCGTAGAACTCGTTGCCCCAGCCGTTGCGGCTCAGGCCGGCCAGGTAGAGCAGACCGGTGCCGACGAGCAGCCCGAGGAGCGCCGGGCGGGCCCAGACCGGGTCCCCGGGCCAGGCCCGCAGCAGCCGCTCACTGCGACCGGAGTGGGAGCGCCCGGAGGGCTGGGCCGCGCCGGGCTGCGCGGACGTGGCGGTCATTGAGACTTCCTCTCCCGGGGACGCGGCTGGCCGCGGAAAACCCAGCCGCGGTAAAGCCCGAACCGGACGATGGTGGCGATCAGGTTGGCGAGGACGAGCGCCGCGACTTCGGTGACCCGGCTGGCGTGCGGGACGACCGCGTGCAGGACGTCGAGGGCGCCGGACGTCAGCGCGAGGGTAATGCCGAACGCGATGAGGCCGAGCACCTGGTGGCGGGCCGCGTGCGCGCGGCCGCGGATGCCGAAAGTGAACCGCCGGTTGGCCGCGGTGTTGGCCACGGCAGTGATCAGCAGGCTGACGGCGTTCGCGGGCTGCGCTGCCAGCACGTCGCGCAGCAGGAGGTACAGCAGGATGTAGGCGGCGGTACTGGCCACGCCGATTACCGCGAACCGCAGTACCTGGCCGATCAGCAGGGCCCGGTCGGCCGGCCCAGCCGCCGTCGCGCCCGGCGGCGAGGAACCGCGCAGCACCGGGACGGCGAGCGTGCCCCGGGCCAGCGCGGTGCCTAGCCGGACGACGCCGCGCAAGTCGGCCAGGGCGGTGCGCAGCACACGCACCCGGGAGTCTGGGTCGTCGACCCAGTCCACCGGGACCTCGTGGATACGCAGCCCGGCCCGCTCGGCCAGCACGAGCAGCTCGGTATCGAAGAACCACCCGATGTCGGAGGTCAGCGGGAGCAGGGCCCGCGCCTGGTCCGCCCGGATCGCCTTGAAGCCGCACTGGGCATCCGAGAACCGGGTGCCCAGCGTCGCGTGCAGCAGCAGGTTGTAGCAGCGCGAGATGATCTCCCGGCGGGGACCGCGGACTACCTGGGCGCCGCGGGCCAGCCGGGTGCCGATCGCCACGTCGCTGTGCCCCGACACCAGCGGAGCGAGCAGCGGCAGCAGCGCGTTCAGGTCCGTCGACAGGTCGACATCCATGTAGGCGTAGATGTCGGCGTCGCTGGCCAGCCAGACCGAGCGCAGTGCCCCGCCCCGCCCGGGCTGCTCGATCCGCACCGCGCGCACAGAACTGAACTCGGCCTCTAGCGCGCTGGCCACCGCCCATGTGCCGTCATTACTGCCGTTGTCGGCGATCGTTATCCGCGCCGCGAACGGAAACCGGTCACGCAGATAACCGGTCACGCAGATAAGCATGCAGGCGCCGCACGCTCGGGCCGAGGTCACGCTCCTCATTGCGGACCGGGATGACTATCTCCACCACTGCGTTCCGCGGCGGCTGAGACGGGCGTTCCCCGGACGCCCCAGCGGCGTGGAGCAGGGAATCAGACGCCATGCTCACCGTACCCACTGGCCAGTGGCCTGCGCATCAGCGCTGCTCCTGTACTAGTCGGCAATGCTGCATGCCCCAGCGCCCCACGGGAAACCATTACACCGGGCGGCCCGTCAAATCAGCGTCAACCCCTCGCCGCATGCCCGGCGCGACCACCGCTCAGCAAACCCGAAGCAGTACTTGACGTGGATCTCACCGGCCGTGGTGAAACTGGCACCGGCGGGTCATGTACACAGGCGGGAGGCGCCGGTGCGGGTTCTGGTGGTGGAGGACGCGCGGCAGCTGGCAGGCGCGATCGCGGACGGACTGCGAGGGCAGGCCATGGCCGTGGACGTGGTTTTCGACGGGCAGGCGGCGCAGGAGAGCCTGGCCGTCAACGATTACGACGTGGTCGTCCTCGACCGGGACCTGCCGATCGTCCACGGGGACGAGGTGTGCCGGTCACTGGCGGCTGGCGGCGCGACGGTCCGGATCCTCATGCTGACGGCCGCCGGGGACCTGTCCGAGCGGGTGACCGGGCTGAACCTCGGCGCCGATGACTACATGAGCAAGCCGTTCGCATTCGCCGAGCTGGTCGCGCGGGTCCGGGCCCTGGGACGGCGGGCGCGCCCGGCCGACCCGCCGGTCCTCGAACGCGCGGGAATCCGGCTCGATCCCGTCCGACATCAGGCGTCACGGCACGGACGGCCGCTGTCACTGCGGCACAAGGAGTTCCTCGTCCTGGAAGAACTCCTGCGCGGCGCAGGCGCCGTGGCGTCCGCCGAGCAGCTCCTCGAGAAGGCGTGGGATGAGAATATCGACCCGTTCACGCACGTTGTCCGCGTCACGATCATGACCCTGCGCCGCAAGCTCGGCGATCCCTCGCCGATCGAGACGATCCCCGGAGCGGGGTACCGGATCGGGTGAGGTATCTCACCGCATCCCTGCGACAGCCGCGGCTGAGCATGCGGAGCCGCCTCACCTTGCTCTATGGCGGGTTGTTCCTGATCGCCGGGGGCACTCTGATCGCCATCTTGTACATCATCTTCACGAGCAACTTCCCGGGCGGGCACCTCGCCGAGGGGATCTTCCCGCCGGCCAGTAGCCGGCTCCCGCCACCGGGGCCCCCGCTCACCCAGGCCGAAGTGCGGGATCTCGCCCAGAAGCTGAATCAGCATCGCAGCGAAATCATCAGCTCGCTGCTATGGGAATCCCTGCTGGCAATGGCCGTG
>JBEKCN010001052.1:0-2599 GCA_050014855.1 Streptosporangiaceae bacterium
GAAGGAGGCGAGGCCGGGAAAGCCGTGGAGCGTGGATGGCCCTCGCCGCGGCACGATCACACCCTCAGCGCGGGTCAAGGGCACCTGAGGTGGCTTGCCGCGAGCCCTGACCCCGAGGCGGGGCCAGGGCTCGTGTCATCGCTGACCGCCGTTACCTACGGCGACGGTCGACACGGCGTGCGGTGCGACGACTGGTGCGCCGGGCGACCCTGCGTGCTCCGAACATGTCATTCCTCCTCTATGACCGCTTCCCCAGGGCTACGTTGCTGCTGCCGCAGACGTCTCCAGGGCATGAAGCTCCTCAGCTTCCTCGGCCGACAGCAGCCCGATGTCGACGAGGTCGAGGGGGCTGATAAACCCGTCGCTCAGGCGGAATCCGCCCGCGCGCACGATCGCGTCGCGCAGGGGTACGGCCCAGTGGTGCTCGAGCAGGACGAGGGCCGCCGCGGAGTCGTTCGGGATGTCTTCCAGCACATCCCAGGCCTCCTCCTCGGAGAACACGCTTACGCCAGCTGCGGCCGCCTCTGCGCCGGCAACTGCTCCTGCCTCCACGCCGTCTTCACCCTCGATGCCAAGTCCGATGAGGGCACCGATCTTGCTGCCCAGCTCGACGGCTTCTTCGGTGGACAGGTTGCTGAGGTGTTCCACCTCCAGCTCTCCGTCCGCGTCCTTGTAGACCGCCATCGAGTCGATGACCCGAATGGTGTCGCTTTCCCGCAGCCGCTCCAGCTCCGCGATGATCTCTCCGTGGAAGTCAGGCTGGCTGAAGCCCAGCACGATGAGCTGCACTGGCCCGATTGCCATGTTGTACCCCTCTCTCTCGGCGGGCCGATTATCAACTAATCGAGAGTCCGCAAACGCTCGGGGAATGGTCTGTCCGCCCCTGTGCGCTGAAGCCTGTCAGTGGCTCGGGGGACATACATCCCCCGCTGAGGATGATGAGCCGCGTCGCGCGGATAGAGATACTGCTCAGCGAAGGTCCGCTAGAGATACTGCTCAGCGAAGGTCCGCCATGGCTGGCGGACGTCAGCCCCGTGGATATTCGTTCGAAGGAGAGAATCCGTGAACTATCCCTTGCTCAACGTCTTCTGGACGATCCTCGAGTTGTTCCTGTGGGTGATCTGGTTCTGGATCCTGATCACCGTGTTCATCGACATCTTCCGCAGCAGCGATCTGTCCGGCTGGGGTAAAGCTCTCTGGTTCTTGTTCGTGCTGCTTATTCCGCTGATCGGGGTCCTGGTCTACCTGATCGCCCGCGGCGGCAAGATGCACGAGCGAGCCGCACGGCAGGCCCAGCAGCAGGATGATGCGCTCCGCAAGTACCTCCAGGACGAGGTGGCACCTGCACGACCGGGGAGCGATAACCAACCAGGAATACGAGCAGCAGAAGGCCAAGGTACTGGCCTGATCCATCCGCGTTAATGTGGTTCGGCGGCTGCTGCTTACGAGCCAGGCTTCGGCTCGAAGCAGGCGACGCAGCCGGAATAGCCGGCGACCGCCTCGATGAAGGTGGCTTCGAACGACGTACGCCCCCGCAGCCGGAACTCGGCTGCGGGGGCGTTGCTCCGTCCTGGCCGAGATGGTGTAACCGGAGAGGGCGCGCCCGTTTCACTCGTGCAATGAACAATGCAGTTCCGGCCTCACCCGTGGGAGGTGATGCTGAACCGGTCATTCGTGTCTAGCGTCACAAGGATCCCGGCGTATCGTCACCGTGCGCAGGCCGCACCTGGCCGACCTAGATCAGCTGGAGCTGGCGCGCACGGCGGACGGCCTCGTTCCTGCTGGCTGCACCCAGCTTGCGGAAAATGCTCTTCAGGTGGCTCTTGACGGTATTGACCGAGACGAACATCTCGGCCGCGATCTCGGCTGTGCCCAGCATCTGCGACGCGTGCTCCAGCACTTCACGCTCGCGTTCGCTGAGTTTCTCAACAATCAACGGCGTTGATTGCGCTGCCGTGACTTGCCGCGGTGGAGTGCTGGCTGGCTTGCCCGGGGGGATCGTCCCGGACCGGGTAATCGTCCGGGACCGGGTTGAGGCGCCCCGGATCATCGCGGGTGGCTGCATCAGATGCCGGAAGGCAAGGGCGAGGTCGGGATTGCGCTGCAGTGCGCCCTGCATCCAGGCGCGTTCTATGACGAACGGCAGTCGCAACTGCTCGCTCTCGGCGAGTCGCACGGCACGCTCAAGCAAGCCCTGGGAGCGTGCTTGATCTCCCGTCTCTTGCGCCAGATGGGCATCGGCCAGCCACACCGGCAGGCAGACATGATCCGGCGCCAGCTCAGCAGCGGCCGCGACCCTGGTAAGCGCCAGCCTGGCGGCCTCGATATCCCCGGCGGCCAGGCAGGCACCGGCCAGGGCGGCCGCCGCGTCAACCGATGTGCCCGCACCGGCCCGGCGGGCCGCATCAACTGCGGCCGGGACATTTTCTTCTAGCCGGTGAGCCTGGGCCTCGGCCAGCGTTAGGTCCCGCTCCAGCCATGGCGGGGGCGACCACCCGCGCAAAGCGCGGGCGACCAGCTCCAGCGCCGACCCTGCGTGCCTCTGGGCCAGGGAGCCGCGCGCCGCCACGAGGCAGGCCAGGACGCCGATCAGCTTGTC